>JBDSPC010000356.1:0-6850 GCA_039914485.1 Nocardioides sp. | reverse complement strand
TCGAGAACGCCGGGGCCGTCGCCCTCTGGGACGCCCTGGTGGCGGCGCTCGCGCCGTACGCCGGGCTGCCGTGCGGGCTCGCGTCGCGCGACACGCTGCGCACCGAGATGGGCTACCCGCTGCACGGCCAGGACATCACCATCGCCGTCAATCCGGTCGAGGCCGGGCTGAGCTGGGCCGTCGGCTGGAAGAAGGATGCCTTCTGGGGGCGCGACGCCATCGTGGCAGTCAAGGAGGCCGGGCCCCAGCGGCGCCTGCGCGGCCTGATCGCCACCGGCCGTGGGATCCCGCGGCCCGGCATGGGCGTCACGCTGACCCAGGACATCCCGCTGTGCGACATCACGTCGGGCACCTTCTCGCCCACGCTGAAGAAGGGCATCGGTATGGCGCTGGTGCCGGTCATGGTCAATGCCGACGCCGAGGTCGGTGTCGATGTGCGTGGTCGGCGCGAGATCTTCCAGCTCGTCAAGCCGCCGTTCGTCGACACGTCGGTCAAGGAGTCGTGATGTTGCCCGAGCAGCCGCCGACGTTCCGCCAGCCGTCCGCGACCGAGCGGCCCTGGTGGTGGCGCCTGGAGGACGCGGCCGGCAACGAGGTCGCGGCCGAGGGCTTCGCCGGCCAGCGCTTCCTCTCCCAGGCCGACGCCGAGTCCTGGGTGGGCGAGATCTATGCCGAGCTCGCCGAGGCCGGCGTGGACGGCGTCACCCTGTTCGAGCACGAGCGGCAGGTCTACGGGCCGATGTCGCTGCACGCCTGACCCATCCGGGGCCACTCCGGCCACGAACGAGGGGTGGAGGTGCGGATGGACACGCACGACGATTTCGTGACCGCTCGCCGCTCCTCGTTGATCGACGAGTTCGGCGGGGGAGCAGTGGTCGAGGCCGCGGTCGACCGCGCCCTCGCACGCTGCCGCCGACGCTGGGCAACGCTCGAGCAGACCACCGACGTCGAGGCGCACGTCCGCGACCTGGTCGCCGAGGAGCTGGAACGGCCACGTCGTCGCCGGTTCACGCTGTATGCGCTCGGAGCGCTCGCCGTCGTGGCCGCCGTGGTCGCGGTCGTCTCGCTGCAACCGACGCCACCCGCCGTACGGACTGAAGCCAATCGGGTGCCGGTGCCGTGGTTCGCCGACGGCGAGCTGCACCTTGCCGACGTGGTGGTGTCCCTGCCACGCGCCGGGTCGTTCGCCCCGCTCGACGACGGGGTCGTGATCGAGGACGCGGACGGCTCGTTGCTGATGGTCGATGCGGACGGTGCGGTGTCCGACTTCGACGCAGCCCTGCCCGACGTGCCGGCGCCGGAGGTCCCCACGCCGTACGACGTGGACGCCCCGACCCGCCTCGACGTCACGCTGGCGCCCGGTGGGGAACCGGTGCACCTGATGGAGATCTCGCTGTCGCGGCACGAGGGCGAGATCTACCTGCGCAACTCCGAGACCGTGCGCCGGATGTTCCTCATCTGTCGCGATGCCGGCTGCACGTCCATGCGCCGGGTCGTGGTGGCGGGCGCGGACGTGCGCCTGCGCTGACAGGAGGTCCGCCCGAAGTATTGTCGGGCGCATGCAGGCCTACCTCGACCTCCTCCAGCGACTGCTCGACGACGGCGAGGAGAAGTCCGACCGGACCGGGACCGGCACCTTCAGCGTCTTCGGGCACCAGATGCGCTTCGACCTCGCCGAGGGCTTCCCGCTGGTGACGACGAAGAAGATCCACACGCGCTCCGTCTTCGGCGAGCTGTTGTGGTTCCTGCGCGGCGACACCAACGTCAAGTGGCTCAACGACCGCGGCATCTCCATCTGGGACGAGTGGGCCGACGAGAACGGCGACCTCGGCCCCGTCTACGGCTACCAGTGGCGCTCCTGGCCGACGCCCGACGGCCGGCACATCGACCAGATCGCGCAGGTGATCCAGCAGATCAAGGACAACCCCGACAGCCGCCGGCACATCGTCTCCGCGTGGAACGTCGCCGACATCGGCGAGATGGCGCTGCCGCCCTGTCACACGCTGATCCAGTTCTACGTCGCCAACGGCAAGCTCTCCTGCCAGCTCTACCAGCGCTCCGGCGACGTCTTCCTCGGCGTGCCTTTCAACATCGCGTCCTACGCCCTGCTCACCCACATGGTCGCCCAGGTGTGCGGCCTGGAGGTGGGCGACTTCGTGCACACGATCGGCGACGCTCACCTCTACTCCAACCACGTCGACCAGGCGCGGCTCCAGCTCACCCGCGACGTCCGTGCGCTGCCGCGGCTCGTGCTGAACGAGTCGATCACCGAGATCGACGGCTTCGACCTCGAGGACATCGGGCTCGAGGGCTACGACCCGCACCCCGGGATCAAGGCCCCCGTTGCCGTCTGAGGCGTCCCGCCGCCTCACGTTGGTCGCGGCGTACGCCGACGGGCGCGTGATCGGCGACGCGGGCTCGATCCCGTGGCACATCAGCGAGGACTTCGCCCACTTCAAGGCGGTCACCATGGGCGGCGTGCTCCTCATGGGTCGCGCCACCTGGGACTCCATCGGCCGACCGCTGCCGGGTCGCACGACGATCGTGCTGACTCGTTCGACGTCGTGGGCTCCGGTCTTCGACGGGGTGCACGTCGCGCACTCGCTCGACGAGGCCCTGACCCTCGCCGCGGCCCTGGAGGGCGAGACCTTCGTGGTCGGGGGAGCGCAGATCTACGAGCTGGCGCTGCCGCTGGCCACGCACCAGGTCCTCACCGAGATCGCGCTCTCACCGCCCGGCGACGCCCGCTATCCCGAGTTCTCGCTCGACGAGTGGACCGAGGTGCGCCGCGAGCAGCGCCCCGACCTCGGCCTCGACTGGGTCTGGTGGGAGCGCGCAGGTCAGGAGTAACGGTGGCTCTTGGCCGCGTGTCCCTGCTCGCGGGTGCACGTGCGCCCGCTCATGTTGCGGTGCCCGCAGAGTGCGTCCTCGGTCTCGGCGACGTCGGCCGTCGGGGGCGCAGCCGCCTTCGTGGCAGCGGGTCTGCGCACGGCGGGCTTCTTCTCGGCCGGTGCCGTGGCCGCAGGTGCCTTCGGGGTGCCTGTCTTGGCTCGCGCGGCGTTCTCGGCGTAGCGCGCCTCGCGCATCGCGCGCAGTCCATCCATCTTGCTCATCGTGTACTCACGCGCACACGCTAGGCGACGGGACCGACAGTTCCGGCCAGTGCCTCGGAAATCATCCGATGGCCCTGCTCCTCGAACGCGAGATCGCCGTACTGGTGGGCCCAGGATGCGGTCCCGATGGCCTCACGGATCCGCATGCGCCGCCACAGCGCCGGTTCGCGTGGGTCGTCGCCGTACCCCTCGAAGAAGGCGGTCTCGAGCGTCGGGTCGCGCTGCCAGTCCTGCGCCGCGAGCCGGACCAGGTCCGACATCGGTGTGCGCAGGTCTGCCCGGCCGAGGTCGATGACGCTCACGACGCCGTCGTGGATCAACCAGTTGCGCGGTTGCCAGTCGCCGTGGGTCGGTACCAGACGGGTGGCGACGTCGAGGCCCCAGGCAGCGATCTCGTCGCGGAGCCGCGCCTCGACGTCCGGAGCGATCCGGTGGTCGGAGTCCAGCCAGCGCAGGGCGCGGTCCCGCTCGCGGCGCTCATGGTCCGGGTCGACGACGTGCAGCTGGGCGTGCAGCCGTGCGAGCAGCTCGCCGGCCTGCCGGAACGTGTCGGGGTCGTGGTGGGCGGGAGAGCCCTCCACGAGGTCGCCCGGGAGCCAGTGCGTGACCAGGAGCAGGGCGTCGAGATCGGCGTACGCCAGGGCCGGTGCGCTCCCGGTCGCGACCCACGGACCCAACCACTCCCGGTGTGCCCGGATCTCGCGGACCATGTGGGCGTCGGTCTCGCCGCCCGCCTTCACGGCATAGCGGGTGCCGTCGTGGACCACCTCCAGCACGTGCCGGTGCAGGAGCTCCCAGCTGTGGTCACGGACCACGATGGCGCCGGGGAGCCACGTGTCGAGCAGTGCGCGCTGAGGCGCTCGCAGGTCGTCGAGCGTGGTGGTCACCGAGCGACCCTATGGGGGCGGCTACGAGGACACGCCGAGGACGAGACCTCGCGAAGTGCGAGGACTCAAGGACGTGCGGTTCGGGTCGTTCCAGTGATCAGAGCTTGACGAGCTTGCGGTACGGGCTCGTGATGCGGATGGACTGGCCACGGAAGTCGACGGTCACCGCTGCCGGTTCCATGCCGACGACCCGTCCGACGCCGTGGGCGTCGTGGCAGACGAGGTCGTCCATCGCAAAGGTCTCGATGGTCGGCTCGGGTTCTGCCTGGAAGGGACTGCTGGCGAGGTGGCGGCGCGCTGGAGTAGACATCACCTCCAGTATGCGCCTTCTGCCAGCGGATCGGGGCTTCGCGGACGGATCGGGCGTCGGGCGATAGCCTGACCCCATGACAACCGCACCACCGTTCGGCCGACTGCTGACCGCGATGGCGACCGCGTTCCACGACGACGGGTCGGTCGACCTCGAAGGAACCGCGAGGATCGCCCAGCACCTCGTCGCCCACGGCAACGACGGCGTCGTGGTCAGTGGCACCACCGGCGAGTCGCCGACGACCACCGTGGCGGAGGACGGCCAGATCCTGCAGGCCGTCGTCGATGCGGTCGGCGACCGGGCCCACGTCATCGCCGGCGTCGGCACCAACGCCACCGCGCACTCCGTCGAGCTCGCCGAGCAGGCGGCCAAGATCGGCGTCGACGCGCTGCTGCTCGTCACGCCCTACTACAACAAGCCCAGCCCCGCCGGCGTCCTGCACCACTTCCGCAGCGTGGCCGAGGCCACCGACCTGCCGGTGATGCTCTACGACGTCCCCGGCCGGACCGGGCTGCCGATCGCGCTGGAGACCTACGAGCAGGCACGCGCGATCTCCAACATCGTCAGCGTCAAGGAAGCCACCGCCGATCCCGCCCACACCGTCGTGCTGACGCAGCTCGGCTACTCCGTCTACAGCGGCGACGACGCCCTGACGCTGGGCTATCTCGCGTACGGCGCCGACGGGCTCGTCTCCGTCGTCGCGCACGCCGCAGGGCGCGAGCTGAAGTCGATGATCGAGGCCTTCGTCGCGGGCGACACCGCCGAGGCGCTCACGATCCACACCCGGCTCGTGCCGGCCTTCGACGCCGTCATGGGCGTCGCCAACTACGGAGCTACAACCGCCAAGGCAGCCCTTGAGCTGCTCGGCGTGCTCGACAACCGGAACGTGCGAGGTCCGCTCGTTCCGCTCGACGACGACGAGGTCACCGCGCTCCGCGCCGGGCTCGCCGCGTCGGGCCTGATCTGAGGAGTCCCTTGAGTCATCCGCATCCCGAACTGAGCACGCCCGCGCCCCTGGTCAAGGGAGCTCTGCGGGTCATCCCGCTCGGCGGCCTCGGCGAGGTCGGTCGCAACATGACTGTCTTCGAATACGACGACCGGTTGCTGATCGTGGACTGTGGCGTCCTGTTCCCCGAGGACAACCACCCCGGCGTCGACCTGATCCTGCCCGACTTCGACCCGATCCGGGACCGGCTCGACCAGGTCGAGGCACTGGTGCTGACCCACGGTCACGAGGACCACATCGGCGCCACGCCGTACCTCCTGCGCGAACGCGGTGACATCCCGCTCGTCGGCTCGGAGCTGACGCTTGCCCTGCTCGGCTCCAAGCTGCGCGAGCACCGCCTCAAGGAGACCGTGCACCACGAGGTCGCCGAGGGCGAGACGATCACCTTCGGCCCCTTCGTGCTGGAGTTCATCGCCGTCAACCACTCCATCCCCGACGCGCTGGCCGTGGTCATCCGCACCGGCGCCGGCGTCGTGCTGCACACCGGCGACTTCAAGATGGACCAGCTTCCGCTCGACGGCCGGATCACCGACCTCAACGAGTTCGCGCGGCTGGGCGATGAGGGTGTCGACCTCTTCATGACCGACTCCACCAACGCGGAGGTCCCCGGCTTCACGACGTCGGAGAAGGACATCGCACCGGTCCTGGAACGGGTCTTCCACAAGTCGGCCCAGCGAATCATCGTGGCCTGCTTCGCTTCGCACATCCACCGCGTCCAGCAGATCATCGATGCCGCGGTCGCCAACGACCGCAAGGTCGCCTACGTCGGTCGCTCGATGGTGCGCAACATGGCGATCGCCAAGGAGCTCGGCTACCTCCACGTGCCGGCGGGCGTGCTCGTCGACGCCAAGGAGCTGGCCGACCTGCCCGTCGACCGCCAGGTGCTGATCTCCACCGGGTCGCAGGGCGAGCCGCTCAGCGCGCTGAGCCGGATCGCGCAGCGCACCCACTCCTTCGTGCACCTCGAGGAGGGCGACACCGTCGTCCTCGCCAGCTCGCTGATCCCGGGCAACGAGAACGCCGTCTACCGCGTGATCAACGGCCTGGCCCGCTGGGGCGCCAACGTCGTGCACAAGGGCAACGCGCTGGTGCACGTGAGTGGTCACGCCAGCGCGGGCGAGCTGCTCTACTGCTACAACATCGTCAAGCCGCGCAACGTGATGCCGATCCACGGCGAGATCCGGCACATGCGCGCCAACGCCGACCTGGCTCGCGCCACGGGCGTCGAGAACGTGGTGATGGCCGAGGACGGCGTGGTCGTCGACCTCGTCGACGGCGTCGCGAGCATCGTCGGCAAGGTCGCGTGCGGCTACGTCTTCGTCGACGGCTCCAGTGTCGGTGACATCTCCGAGTCCTCCATGAAGGACCGCCGGGTCCTGGGGGAGGAGGGCTTCATCTCGGTGATCGTCGTCATCGACTCGGTCACCGGCAAGGTCTCGGGCGGACCCGAGATCCATGCACGCGGCTTCGCCGAGGAGGACTCGGCCTTCGACGCGATCAAGCAGCCCATCATCGACGCCCTGACGAAGGCAGC
>JBDSPC010000328.1:0-14602 GCA_039914485.1 Nocardioides sp. | reverse complement strand
CAGCTTGCGCTCGCCAAGGCTCGTGGTCGAAAGACCCATGACGTCTTCAACGCCGTCGACAACGTCAGCTTCTCCGTCCAGGAGGGTGAGGCGATCGGACTGATGGGGCTCAACGGCTCCGGCAAGTCGACGCTGCTCAAGCTGGTCAGCGGCGTGATGCGCCCCGACGGCGGCTCGGTGCTCACGCGCGGCCGGATCGCCGGCCTGATCGCCACCGGTGCCGGCTTCGACCCGCAGCTGACCGGGCGCGACAACCTCTACCTCAACGCCGCCATCCTCGGAATGTCGCGCAACGAGACGCAGCGCAAGTTCGACGAGATCGTCGACTTCGCCGACCTCGGCAAGTTCCTCGACACCGAGGTGGCCTACTACTCCTCGGGCATGAAGGCCCGGCTCGGCTTCGCGGTCGCGATCAACGTCGACGCCGACATCTTCATCGCCGACGAGGCACTGGCTGTGGGGGACCGGCCGTTCAAGCGCAAGTGCAAGAAGCGCATGGACGAGATCGTGAAGTCTGGCGTGACGATGTTCTACGTCTCGCACGCGCCCGGCGCCGTACGCAACCTGTGCAGCCGCCTGCTCGTCCTCGAGCAGGGCCGTCTGGTCTTCGACGGCGACGTCGACGAGGGCATCACGTTCCTCGAGTACGACGACGATGACGACGACGAGAGCGGCAAGGCCAGGTCCGACGACGGACTCGGTGCCGACATCTGATCCACAGCACCTCGAAAGACCCCGCGGCTGCCGAAATCGGCGCCAGCGGGGTCTTTTTGCGTGTAGAACGGCCGCAGAAACTTGACTTTTCTCGAAGTCGTCGGCGTGGCGAGTGGAAATTACAACGTTGTAGTTACTCACGAACTCTAGCGAACCAGTGTGACTGGTGTGAAAGTTGCTTCTCGTGTGACCTTCCCCTTCGCACTTGGAGTCTGACTGATGCGTCCTGTTCAAGCCCGTTTCATCACCGCCTGCCAGCAACTGCTGGCACTCGGCGTGGTCCTTGCTGTCCTCACGCCGGCGGCAGGCGTGCTGTCCCTCGACATCGTGGGCGCCCGCCCCGTGCCCGCCGGAGTCCCGGCGCTGACCGGGGCGCTGGCCTCGGCCACAGTGCCGACCGAGGCGGTGGCCTCCGAGGTGACCGAGGTGCCCCTCACGACGCAGAGCGGCGACGCCCGCTCGCTCGCGGGCGCGACGCTGAAGCGCGGCACGATCTCGGCGACCCGCGTCACCAGTCGGCCGCAGACCGTGTCCGGCTACGGCGCGGTCGGCGTCACCTGGGCGCACGGCGAGGCGATCGAGGACGGCGGCATCACGGTGCTCGTGCGCACTCGTGAGGGTGACGAGTGGAGCGGCTGGAGCTCCATCGACTACCACGACGACCACGCACCCGACCCGGGCACGCCCGACGCGCTGACCGACCGCCCCGGCACCGACCCGCTGATCATCGGCGACGTCGACGCCGTCCAGGTGAAGGCGTCCGTCGACGGCGAGGAGACCGCCGCGCTGCCCGACGACCTCAAGCTGGCCGTGGTCGAGCCCGGTACGGCGAAGGACACCGAGACCGAGACGCCCGCGTCCGGCAGCCGCGACCAGTCGTCCTACGACGACGAGTTCGAGCAGCGGGGCGAGGTCGCCCTCTCGCTGCGCTCGGCCAAGCGGACCCCGGCGATGCCGACCATCTACAGCCGCGCCCAGTGGGGTGCCGACGAGTCGATCCGCAACAAGTCGGCTCTGCGCTACGGCACCGTGAGTGCCGGCTTCGTGCACCACACGGTCAACGCCAACGACTACACCGAGGCGCAGGTGCCGGGCATCATGCGCAGCATCTACGCCTACCACGTGAAGTCGCGGGGCTGGAGCGACATCGGCTACAACTTCCTGGTCGACCGGTTCGGTCGCATCTGGGAGGGCCGCTACGGCGGCGTCGACAAGAACGTCGTCGGCGCCCACACCCTCGGCTACAACGACTACTCCTTCGCGATGTCGGCCATCGGCAACTTCGACGTCGTCGACGCGCCCGACGTGATGATCCAGTCCTACGGCGCGCTCTTCGCCTGGAAGCTCGCGCTCAACGGGGTCAACCCCGCCTCCACCGCCCAGCAGGTCGGCAAGTCCACCTTCCAGGCGATCAACGGCCACCGCGACGCCGGCAAGACGGCCTGCCCCGGCAAGTACCTCTACGCCAAGATCCCGACGATCCGGGCGCTCGCCGCCGCGGCCGCACCGGCCGTTGCTCCGCCGCCGCCGCCGCTCGAGATCAGCGACCCGGCTCCGCAGTCCAACCTGGTGGGCGCCGGCTACCCCGACATGGTCGTTCGTCGCGCCAGCGACGGCCGCGCGCTGATCCTGCCCACCGGCGGCCTGACCTCCTTCAGCAAGGCGACGGTCTCCTCCGCCAAGGGCTGGTCCAACCGCCCCGAGGTGCTCATCTCGCCCGACCTGACCGGTGACGGCGTCCTCGACCTGGTCTCCACCAGCGAGCAGGGCGTGCTCCGGATCCGCCCGGGCAAGGGCAACGGGAAGTTCAAGGCGACGTCCAGGGTCGTCAAGACGACCAAGGACCACACCCTGATGACGGCGGTCGGCGACCTCAACAAGGACGGTCGCAACGACCTCCTCGCCCGGCACAAGGGCCGCATGGTCGCACTGCTCGGCACCACGAAGGGCGGCCTCAAGCGCGCCGTGCTCGCCAAGGGCATGGGCAGCTACAGCCAGTTCATCGGCGTCGGCGACCAGAACGGCGACGGTGCGGCCGACGTGTTCGCCCGCGACGTCAAGGGTCGTCTCTTCTCGTACGCCGGCACGGGCACCGGCACGTTCGGCGCCCGCTCCGCCGTGCCCGGCTCGTGGTCGGCGTACAACCGGATCACCGGCGGTGCCGACTTCAACGGCGACGGCCGCAGCGACCTGGTCGCGCGGACCGCCAAGGGCAAGGTCTACATCCACCTGTCCCACGGCGACGGGTCCTTCTCGCTGCCGGTCGGCCCGGCCGCCAACGTGCGGGCCCTGCGCTCGCTCACCTCGGCCGGCAACCTGGTCGGTGACGCCGCGCCGGACCTGATCGGCGTCAAGGGCAACAGCCTGGTCGTCGTGGCCAACAAGGGCACCTTCGAGCTCGGCGCCCCGCTCGACACAGGTGCGGTCTTCGCTGACGCCAACGCGATCATCAACGCTGGTGACTGGGACCGCGACGGTGCGGGCGACGTGATCACCCGCGGCGCCGACGGTGCGCTCTGGCTCTATCACGGCAACGGCGCCGGTCAGCTGGCAGCGCCCACCCAGATCGGCTCCGGGTTCGCCGTGGTCGATGGCCTGACAGCGGTGGGCGACGTGACCGGTGACGGCTTCCCCGACCTGCTGGGCACGCCCGCGGGCGGGCGCCTGATGGTCTATGCCGGGACCGGCACGGCGCTCTCCAACGGGCGTGAGGTGGCCGGGCGCACGGTCGCCCGCACGGGACTGCCGACCGACCTGACGCCCTTCGACTGGGTGATCCCGGTCAGCGACATCAAGGCGAAGGGGACGGGCGACTACCTCGTGCGCCAGCCCAGCACCGGCTACCTCTACCTCTACTCCGGCACGAAGGCCGGCGTGGCTCCGCCCCGCTTCCTCGGGGAAGGAATGGGGGACTACAACCTGGCCGGCTGATCCGCGACCTGCAGTGGTCAGAGTCGATGCGTGGCGCGTTCGGCGTCGTACGTCGATTGCGACCGCTCGGCCGCGAGGTGCCGGACAAGGACCAGCGAGCCGTTCAGTGCGAGCGGTTCGGTGACGGTGACGATTCCTGGTGGGGAAGCCGGGTTCGTGACCGAGAAGAGACGGCCGCCGTCGGTGAGGACACTCCCGGCGGCGGCCGCCTGCATGAGCTCTCCCTGCGTCAGCCGTACGTCGCCGGCCTCGAACGCGAGGTCGTCCCCCGCAGGCGGGTCCCACGGAGAGAACGCATCGGGCTGGGTCCAGATCTCGATGCCGACGTCATGCACTCCGGGCGGGACCGGATCCGCGAACCGCACTCCGAGGGGTCGCAGGCTGCAGGCGAAGACCGGCAGGTCGTCGGCCCGCTCCGCCCAGTCGGCCAGCGTGTCGGGACCACACACCACGGCGTCCGGATCGTCGTCCTCGGTGATCGCCAGGCCGACCGTCCAGGCGGCCGCCATGAACACCGGGCCGAGCCAGTGCGTCGGCAGGTCGATGCGCAACCGCATCCCGCGCTCGAGGTCGCCCTCCTCCACCAGCAGCCCGGCTGCCTTGGCCACCCAGTTGGCGTAGGTCGTGAGCGACAGCTCGACCCGCTCGTCGGTGGCGTGGTCGTAGAAGGTGATGAACGGGCGGCCCGCATCGCCACGAAGTTGCCGGGTCAGCACGGCGGAGAAGGTCGTCACGACCACACCCTAGGGTTCCACCCATGACTGATCTCGATCACTTCTGGGCGGTGATCCCGGCCGGTGGTGCCGGCACCCGCCTGTGGCCACTGTCGCGGCAGGGGTCGCCGAAGTTCCTGCACGACCTGACCGGCAGCGGGCGCACCCTGATCCAGGCCACCGTCGACCGCCTCGCGCCGCTGGTCGCCGACCGGATGCTCGTCGTCACCGGCCGGGCGCACCGTGAGGCCGTGGTCGCGCAGCTGCCCGAGCTCGACGCGCAGTCGGTGATCGCCGAGCCGTCGGCCCGTGACTCGATGGCCGCCATCGGGCTGGCCGCCGCCTTCCTCGAGGCCCGCGACCCGGACGCGGTCATGGGCTCGTTCGCGGCCGACCACGTCATCACAGAGACCGCCGGGTTCAACGCGGCCGTGACCACCGCGGTGTCGGCCGCCCGCGCGGGTTGGTTGGTGACGATCGGCATCGAGCCGACCCACCCGGCGACCGGCTTCGGTTACATCAGCGCCGGCGACGCCCTCTCCGACGTGGCTGGCGCGTTCGGGGTGCTGGAGTTCGTGGAGAAGCCGTCGAGCGACGTCGCTGCGGCGTACGTCGAAGCGGGCTACCGCTGGAACGCCGGCATGTTCGTCGTGCGACCCGGGGTGCTGCTCGACCTCCTCGGCCAGCAGGACCCCGACTTCGCCGCCGCCCTGCGCGGCATCGCGGCCGACCCCTCGACGCTGGCCGAGGTCTGGCCCACGCTGCCCAGGATCGCGGTGGACCATGCCGTGGCCGAGCCGGCCGCAGCGGCCGGCCGGGTGGCCGTGGTGCCGGGCAGCTTCGGGTGGGACGACATCGGCGACTTCGCGTCGCTCCAGACCCTGCTGGCCGGTGACGACCCGGTGACCGTGCTCGGTGACGCCGGTTTGGTGCGCGCCATCGACGCCGACGGCCTGGTGGTCACCAGTGGTCGCACGATCGCCGTGATCGGCCTGCGCGACGTCGTCGTCGTCGACACCGGGGACGCGCTGCTCGTCACCACCCTCGAGCGTGCGCAGGACGTGAAATCGATCGTGGCCGCCCTCAAGGAGGGCGGCCACGATCACCTCACGTGAGGCGTTCTCGACTCAGATCGCGTCAGGCTCGGGGGCGTCGGTGTAGGGGTACTTCTTCATGAAGTCCTCGAGCGCGGCACCGCTGGGGGCCGAGCAGTACTGGAAGACGCCGACCTGCTTCTCGGCCGAGGTCGCGCCCTCGCCGCCGACGGACCAGTGGGTCATCGCGACGTGCTGCTTGCCCGGGAAGGCCTCGCCGTCCTCGGAGGTCCACGGCACGGCCTTGAACTTGTTGCGGTAGTTGGCGTTGTCGTCGAACTTGCTCGCGATGCCGCGCAGGTCGTCCATCATCGAGTCGCTGTCGGCCACGGTCTTGTCGTACCAGAGGATCGTGTAGCCGTGCTCGAGGTTGTGCACGAGCTCGCCGACGTCGGGGCGGTCGGTCGTCGTGTAGAGCTTGCGGTCGATCGTGTCCCACACGTTGTAGTGCGTGCCGAACGCGGGCGGCGCGTCCTCGTAGGGGATCGGGGTGCCCGGGTCGACGTGCTGCTGCTCGCCCGTGGCCTTCTTGGTGGTGATCTCCTGGCAGTCATCGGCCGAGGCGCCGATCGAGTCCAGCCCCAACGAGTCGAAGCTGCGCAGGTCGTACCAGTCCTTGATCGGCTGGTAGGCCGCGGCGCCGATGATCACGAGGGCGATGGTGACGCAGACGCCGACGATGGCGAAGCCTCGCCGCTTGTCGGCACTCTTCTGCTTGTTGCGGATCGAGTCGATGACCGCCTGACGGTCGGTCCTGTCCTTCTTGGCCACGGCGTGTGAGTCTCTCGAAATCGGTGGGCTCGCCCAGGGCGCAGGCGGGGTCGGTGGGTGAGTCTACGGAGTCGCGGGTGAGACCCGCGCCACGACTCCCGAAACGCCTGGCTGCCACGCAACCACGCGCCAGCCGTGGGCGAAGCAGACCGCCGCGATGGCGGCCCGGTCGGGCCGGCCCGCGATCTCGAGGTCGTACGCCGCGGGCCCGTCGGTGTGGAGGGCGACCGCCGTCCAGCTGCTGGAGTGCACGCGGCGGATCGCCGTCGTCAGCTCGGTGACCTCGGCGGGCTCGCCGAACGGTGCCCGGTCGGCATCGTCGCCGGCCAGCGCCCGGATCACGGCCTCGCGGGCGCCGTACCCGAAGAGGTCGGCGCCCTCGGGTCGGATCAGCGACGCGGCGCCCGGTCCGTCCTCGCCGATCGGCAGCACGAGGTCCTCACGACCACGGACGACGGCGACGGGGCGCCCGCCGAGCTTGCCCTGCACGAGCTCGGCAGCACCCGCGAGCTCGTCGGCGACGGCGGGCAGGGTGACGACGAGCTCGTTGCCGTAGGAATCCGTGCGGCCGGCGAAGTCCTCGGCGACGCGCAGCCCGGCCGCGCCGATCGCGATGTCGGTCTGGCCGTCGCGCCAGGCGCGCCCGGCAGTGTCGGTGACGATCACGCCGACGGTCGCGCCCGTCCGCTCGTGCAGCCGTGCTCGCAGGGCCCGCGCACTCGCGTCCGGGTCGCGCGGCAGCAGGACGATCGAACCCGCCTCGACGTTGGACGCGTCGACGCCGGCGGCGGCCATCGTCAGGCCGAGCCGGTTGCGCACGATCCGGGTCGGTCCGCGGCGGGCAACGAGGCGGACGGTCTCCTCGGCGATCGCGGCGTCCCGGTCGCCGGTGCGGACCCGTCCCTCGGCCTTGCTGATCACCTTGCTGGTGACGACGACGATGTCACCGTCGGTCAGTGTGGTCGCGCCGGAGATCAGCGCGGCGAGGTCGGACCCGGTGGTGACTTCGGGAAGTCCGTCGGGAGCCGTGACCTCGAGCCTCACGACGGTCGGACCAGCTCGATCGCCGCGGTGGCCATCGCCGCGGTCGCGTCGACGTCGGTCATCATCAGGGGTACGGCGACGCACGCGATGCCGGCGGCCTCGACTGCGGCCACGTGGTGGGCGTCTGTCGCGTCGACCAGCCAACCGTCGAGCACGCCACCGCTTGCGCGCGAGCCGTAGTGCTCTGCCACGGCGGCGGCGGTCACGTCGACGCCGATCGAGGTCAGCATCTGGTGCGCCATGCCGCGCACGTGCGTGTCGCCCACGATGGGGGAGAGGCCGACGACCGGTGCGGACGTGGTGCGCAGCGCGGCCCGGATGCCGGGCACACCCAGGATCGTGCCGACCGACACGACGGGGTTGGACGGCGGCAGGATGACCAGGTCGGCACCCTCGATCGCCTCGAGCACGCCCGGCGCGGGCGTCGACTGGTCCAGACCGACGAAGACCAGGGCCTCCGCCGCGACCTCGGCGTGCAGGCGCACCCAGTACTCCTGGAAGTGGATGACGCGCTTGCCGCTGGGGGCCTCGGCGTCGGCGATCGCGACGTGCGTCTCGACCCGGTCGTCGGACATCGGCAGCAGCCGGATCCCGCCCCACGAGTCGGCCGCGCTCCAGCGCTTGCACAGGGCCGCGGTGACCTCGGTCAGGGAGTAGCCCGCCTCCAGCATCTGGCTGCGCACGAGGTGGGTCGCGATGTCGCGGTCGCCCAGTCCGAACCACGTCGACTCCACGCCGTACGCCTCGAGATCGGCCTTGGCGCTCCACGTTTCGTCCCGTCGACCCCAGCCGCGCTCGAGGTCGATGCCCTGCCCGAGGGTGTACATCACGGTGTCGAGGTCGGGGCACACCTTGAGGCCGTGGATCCACAGGTCGTCGGCGGTGTTGGCGACGACGGTGACCTCGGCGTCGGGCGCGACACCGGGCAACGAGCCCTGACCGATGCCGTGGATGAGGCCCTGGAGGAACCGGGCGCCGCCCATGCCGCCGGAGAGAACGGTGATCTTCTGCATGCGATCAGCCTGCCCTACGTGCCATCGCCCGGTCGTCGGTGTCCCATGGCCCATTCGGGCCATACCAGATCTGGGCTTGACTTCCCGGTACGACAGGCATGTAATTCCCACAGTGTTGTTTACACCGAACGGCATGCACCACCAACGGGTCGAAAGGGCGAAAGCCATGAGAGCAGAACTGTTTCTCCTTGAGCCGGACGCCGAAGACATGGGTTGGCAGGACCGTGCGCTCTGCGCGCAGACCGACCCAGAAGCCTTCTTCCCGGAGAAGGGTGGCTCGACGCGTGAGGCCAAGAAGGTCTGCCTGACGTGCGATGTCCGCAACGACTGTCTCGAGTCGGCGCTGATGAACGACGAGCGCTTCGGTATCTGGGGCGGTCTCTCCGAGCGGGAGCGTCGCAAGCTGAAGAAGCGGGCCGTCTGAGCCCGGCACCGCCTCAGCACCGAGCACCAGTCGCACCCCGGGTCGCCCACGGCCCGGGGCGACTGCATTTCTGACCCCATCTCCCTCTCGCTAGGGTGCTCCGGTGACCGTCACCGCCCTGCTCGTCAGCCATGACGGGGCGCGATGGTTGCCCGCGGTGCTCGACGGCGTGGCCGCCCAGCACCGCCCGGTCGATGCCTTCGTGGCCATCGACACCGGCAGCCGCGACGAGAGCGCCGACCTTGTCCGTGCGGCCTGGGGCGACGAGTCCGTGCACGTGCTCGAGGGCTCGACGACGTACCCGCAGGCAGTGCGTTCGGGGCTTGCGACGTTGCCCCCGCTGTCGTCCGACACCTCCGACGACGACGAGTGGATCTGGCTGCTCCACGACGACGCGAACCCCGACCCCGACGCGCTGCTGGCGCTGACGCTGGCGATCGAGGAATTTCCCGAAGCCGACATCCTCGGCCCCAAGCTGCGCGAGTGGCCCTCGCTGAAGCGGCTGCTCGAGGTCGGTCTCACCATCACCGGCACCGGCCATCGCGAGACGGGGCTCGAGCGCGGCGAGTACGACCAGGGCCAGCACGACGAGCCTCGGCGTGTCCTCGCGGTCAACACGGCCGGCATGCTCGTGCGCCGCCGGGTGCTCGAGGAGCTCGGCGGCTTCGACGACGAGCTGCCGATCTTCGGCAACGACATCGACTTCGGCTGGCGCGCCGCGCAGGCCGGCCACCGCACGATGGTGATCCCGCAGGCGGTGCTCTTCCACGCCGAGGCGGCCCACCGCGGCGTACGGCGAACGCCACTGACCGGACGCCACACTCACTACCAGGAGCGCAGGGCGGCCATGTTCACGCTGCTCGCCAATGCGCCCTCGCGGCGGTTGCCGTGGCAGGTGGTGCGGCTGTTCTTCGGGACCCTGCTCCGCGTGCTCGGATTCCTGGCCGTCCGCGCCGTGGGAGAGGCGCTCGACGAGCTCGCCGCAGTGCTGTCGGTCTATTCGCGGCCCGGCCACCTGCTCGGCGCTCGACGCGCACGGGCGTCGCGACGGCAGGGCGATGCGGCGGACGTGCGCTCGTTGCTGGCGCCGGTGTGGTTGCCCTACCGCCACGGTCTCGACAACGTCTCCGACCTCGCGGCCGCCGCGACCAACCAGGCCTCCGACGTCGCGGAGCGTCGACGAGCGGCGAAGCTGTCGGAGGCGGCGCCCGCTCCGGTCGGGGACGGACCGCGCACCGCGGCTGGCGACGAGGAGGACGAGCTCCTCCAGGACTCCGGGATCGTGGCCAGGTTCGTCACCAACCCGGTCGCGATGGCCCTGACCCTCTTCGCCGTGCTGGCCGTCATAGCCGCACGGCCGGCCCTCGGCACCATCACCGGCGGCGCACTGTCCCAGGTGCCGGCCGACGCCGCCGACTGGTGGCGGCTGCACACCGAGTCGCGGCACCCGCTCGGCACCGGCACCGACGTCCCGGCCCCGGCCTACGTCCTGCCCCTCGCGCTGGCCGCGACTCTGCTCGGCGGCAGCACCGGTGCGGTCATCTCGACGCTGATGCTGCTGGCGATCCCGTTCGCGGCCTGGGGTGCCTGGCGGCTGCTGACCGTGGTCGGCCACCTCGTCGACACCCGCGACCTGCCCCGGTGGGTGCACGTCTGGGGCGCGATCACCTACGGCCTGGTGCCCGCCACGTCGGGTGCGTGGGGGGAGGGCCGCTTCGGCACCGTTGCCGTCGCCGCGCTGTTGCCATGGATGGCCCGGGCAGCGCTCGGGTTCGCCGACCCCGATCGTGACGGTCGGTGGCGCGCCGCGTGGCGCACCGCGCTGCTGGTAGCGCTCGGTGCCGCATTCGTCCCCGGCGTGTGGCTCTTCGCCCTGCTGGTCGCGGCGATCGTCTTCGGTGCCGCGGCGTTCGTGGCGCCCCGGCTGCTCAAGGACCGCGACGTGTGGGGGCCGCCCGTGGCGGGCCTGCTCGCCGTGCCCGTCCTGCTCGCCCCGTGGCTGTTGCCGCTGATCACGACCGGTTCCGCGCCCGGGCTGCTGCTCGAGGCCGGCCGGCTCCCGGGGGACCGCGTTGACTTCGTCGGGCTCCTCACCGGCCGGCTCGGAGACCTCGGCGCGCCATGGTGGCTGGGCGCGTTGCTCGCCGTACTCGCCGTGCTGGCGCTGCTGCCGCGCTCGACCCGGGTGCCGGTGATCGTGTGCTGGCTGGTCGCGCTCGCGGCCGCCATAGTCGCCGCGGTGCTGGGGTTCGTGCGACTGACGCTGCCCGCCACCGAGACGCGCCCGAGCCTCGGACTCTTCGTGGTCATCCTCCAGGGCGTCGCGGTGATCGCCACCGTGATCGGCGCCGAGGCCTACGCCCGACGGCTCCAGGACGGTGCCGCGCACCCGGTCTGGCAGCGCGGGCTGGCAGCGGTGCTGGCCGTCGCGGCCGCGGTCGTGCCGCTCGGCGGGCTCGGCTGGTGGCTGGTCAACCAGGACGACGCGCTGACCCGCACCGAGCAGGCGGTCGTCCCGGCCTACATGGAGCAGAGCTCGCAGCTCGGCGCCGAGCACGGCGTGCTCGTCATCCGCGGCACCATCGACACCGGGATCGACTACCGCATCCGTCGCGGCGACGGCATCACGCTCGGACAGGACGAGATCCTGTCGCTGGCCGACGTGGACCGCGACTTCGACGCCCAGGTGCGCGCTCTCGTCTCGGCGCCGACGTCCACGGTCGTCAAGGCGTTGGGTGATGCCGGCATCGAGTACGTCGTCCTGCCCTCGCCCGCCGACGGAACCGTTGCCGCCGGCCTCGACGCCACCGCCGGGCTCGACCAGGCCAGCGCCGAGGACCGGTCGACCCGGGCCTGGCGCGTGGACCGGCCACTGGCCGCCGAGGACGTCGAGAGCCGGAACAGTGTCTTCCGGACGATCCTGTTGGTCATCCAGGGACTCGCGATCCTGGTCGTGCTGGTGCTCGCCGCCCCCACCCTGCGGAAGGCGCGTGACGATGACTGACCGCTCCCGACGCTCCCTGCCGGTCCGCCGCCTCGGCCCGCTCGAGATCCTGGCGGTCCTGGTGCCGCTCCTCACGGTCGCGGCGCTCGCGCTGGTGCGACCGATCGACGACGCCGACTCCACCCGCCCGCCGACCGACGTCCCGCTGACGCGAGCCACGCTGGTCTGCCCGCCGGCCCTGCCCGGCACCGGCACGGTCGCCCTGGCCAACGCCGACGGCACCACGGGCGACGTGACCACGCGGATCCCCGCGGAGGACACGGTCTCCCTCGACGGCACCGTGCGCACCGGCATCAAGAAGGCCCTCGTGGCGCAGGCCGAGGGCGAGCTCGCGGCCGGCTTCATCGGCGTGCGGTACGGCGATGCGGCGGCCAGCTCCTGCGCCGTACCCCGACCTGAGCAGTGGTTCACCGGGGTGGGCGCTGCTCCCGAACACTTCTCGACCCTCGAGCTGGTCAACCCCGACGGCGGGCCGGCGGTGGCCGACGTGACCGTGCTCGGACCGTCCGGGCCGGTGGACGTGCCGGCCCTGCGCGGCGTCACGGTGCCGGGCGGGCGGACCATGCGGTTCGCGCTGGCCGACATCGTTCCCACCCGCGACGAGCTCGCCCTGCACGTCGTGGTCTCCCGCGGCCGGCTCGGGGTCGACGTCGTCGACCACGTCGACGAGCTCGGCCGGGGCGCGCGCAGCCGGGACTGGCTGCCGTCCCAGGGCGAGACCGGCACGACGGCGTACCTCCTCGGGCTGGGGGGCAAGGTCGGCGATCGCACGGTCGTGCTCGCCAATCCGGGAGCGAGCGAGGCGCGCGTCCAGGTGAAGGTGATCACCAAGGAGAGCGAGTTCTCGCCCGCGGATGCCGACGAGATCCGCGTCGCGCCCGGCTCGACCGAGACCGTCGACCTGACCGAGCTGATGGAGGGCAAGGCCGCCCGCGGCGCGCTCGGCCTGCGGCTGGACGCGACCCAGCCGGTGACCGCCTCCCTGCGGACCGTGGCCGGCGGTGACCTCTCGCATGCCGTGGCCGGGAGCCGGGTCTCGGCTCGGGCGTCCCTGGCCATGCCGCGAGGGCCGTCACGGCTGGTGCTGGCCGGCGCCAACGGAGTCGGCGTGGCGACCTACGTCGTGACCGACGAGGACGGCAAGGAGATCGCGCGCGAGCGCGTCGAGCTCAAGCCGGGTGTCGCCAGCCGGGTCAAGCTGCCTCGCGACGGCGCCGTCCTCGACCTCATGGTCGAGCGCTCGGGTGCCTTCGCCGCGCTCGAGATCGGGCCGCCCGGTCTCACCGTGCTCCCGCTCTCCGAGCTGCCCCTGGACGGCCGCGTGCCGTCCGTGCGGCCGGCCCTGCGTTAGTCGCCGTAGCGCGGATCGACGTCCTCGGGCGGCAGGCCGAGGAGCTCGGCGACCTGCTCGACGACGAGCGTGAGGACCATCGCCTCGAGGTCGGCACGCGACTCGCAGCGGTGCTCGATCGGTCGCCGGAACAGCACCAGCCGCGTGGCGTCGCCGCCCGAACCGCGGACCAGGGAGGACAGCGGCACCGTCTCGTCGCCCCAGTCGTCGGGCAGGAGCGGGGTGTCCTCGACGGCGTACTCCACCAGCCCCAGCTGCTTGTGCCACCGCGCGTCGATCTCGGTGACGATGTCGAGGACGAGCCGGTCGAAGCGCTCGCGACGGGTGGGTCGCTCCGGGACGCCCGGGTCGCGCGGCACGATGCCGGGGCCGCGCTGCCCGCGTCCACGCCGGTCGCGGGTCAACCGCCTGCCCTCATTCACATGCGCGAGCCTAAAGGGCAGGCGTCGGGTCGGCGGGTAGCGTCTGCCGCGTGAGTCTTCGTCGCTGTTCGCGCACCGCCTGCGGGCGCAGTGCCGTCAACACGTTGACCTATGTGTACGCCGACCAGACCGCCGTCCTCGGGCCGCTGGCGACCTACGCCGAACCGCACGCCTACGACCTGTGCGAGCTGCACTCCGAGCGGCTGTCCGCGCCACGCGGCTGGGAGGTGCTGCGGCTCCAGTCCGACATCAAGTCTCGCGGTCCCAGCTCCGACGACCTGCTGGCCCTGGCCGACGCCGTCCGCGAAGCCGCCCGCCCGCCCGAGCGGCCCGCCCCGATCCACTCCGCCGACGACCCGCGTCTCGGTGAGAAGCGCGGCCACCTGCGGGTCTTCAGCTCGGAGTAGGCGTGCCGTACTGGCCCGCCGGTACGCAGATCATGTGGCGGGAGGGTGCTGGTCCCCTCGGCACGGGCCCACTGGCCCTCGACCCCTCCGCGCCGCACTTCGCCGCACCGGTCACGGTCGTCCGGGACGACGATTCGTCCCTGGTGGTGTGGCTGCCGATCGGGACTCCGGTGCTGCGAGCGGCTCGCGCCGATGGGTTGGGCAAGCGCGACGACCCGGACACGCTGTTCACGGCGCCCCTCGCCCTCTCGCACGGGGTGCATGGCCTCTACGACCAGCTCCGGATCGCGCCGACCGGGCGGCCGTGGTCGGTGTGGCTGATGTTCTCCGGCGGCGTCTGCTGCGGTTGGTACGTCAACCTCGAGCGCCCGCACGTGCGGACCAACCGTGCCGTCCTGACGAGTGACCGCGTGCTCGACGTCGTGGTTGCGCCGGACCGCTCGGTGACGCTCAAGGATGAGGACGAGCTCGTGCTCGCCGTCTCGCAGGGGGTCTTCACTCCCTCTGAGGCTGAAGCCATCTCCGCGGATGCCGCATCGATCCTTGCCTTGGTCGATTCCTGGGGCTCGCCGTTCTGCGACGGCTGTGAGGACTTCGCGCCCGATCCCGCCTGGCCGATCCCGCACCTGCCCGGCGGTTGAGGAGGTTGCTGCCTACCCGCCCGGCCATTGACCACGCCGCCCCACACCCCGCGAGCAAGACAGCTGCGGGGTC
>JBDSPC010000194.1:0-18956 GCA_039914485.1 Nocardioides sp. | reverse complement strand
CCTGACCCGCGGCTGGCACTGCTGGACCACGAGGGCATCGTCAGCCGCCGTGGGCCACTTCGTCACCTCTCGGCCGCGCGGATCGCGTATCCGTCCCTGGAGCAGCGGCGGGTCGCCGCACTCCTGGCGGACCAGGCTGCGCCCGTGCTGGCCGCGCCATGATGCCGGGACTGCCGCTTCAACCGCGGGGCTAGGCTGGAAACACCTCGTCGGGCACATCGCCCGACACCCTCTTCACGCAGGAGCAGCCACCATGTTCGCAATCATCGGCTTCCTCTTCTTCGGACTCGTCATCGGAGCCCTGGCCCGCCTGCTCAAGCCCGGCAAGCAGAACCTCAGCATCCTGGCCACGCTCGGCCTCGGTGTGGTCGGCTCCGTCATCGGCGGCTTCATCGCCAGCCTGATCGGCACCGGCAAGATCACCGAGCTCGACTTCCTCGGCACGGTGTTCGCGGTCATCGCCGCGATGCTGCTGGTCGGCACGGCCGAAGCCCTCACCGGCAAGTCGGGTCCCAAGGAACTGCGCTGAGTCCTCAGCGCACCTGATCGCAGGCGGCGGTGCAGACAGCACGCCACAGGTCCGGGTCCGTGGCCCAGAAGTCGTGCGGCACGTCGGGTACCACGTCGAAGGTCCCACGGGGAACGAGCTCCGCCAGCTGCTCCAGCGGCCAGCACGGACGAATGTCGGCGCCGGCTGCGATGAAGTACATCGGCACGGTGCTGTCGGCCAGGTCTCGCCACAGCGTGGGCTCGTGCACCCACTCCTTGAACGACCGCCACAGCCCGGCGTACACCTCGGGTACCCAGTCGATCTCGATGGGTGTCTCCTTGGCCTTGCCGGCTTCGTAGGCTGCGGACCACTCGCGGTCTCGGTGCAGCCCGTGACCGGCGATGCCGACGATTCCCCGGACCCGACGAGGGTGATCGAGGGCGTAGCGAATGGCGAGGTCGGATCCCCACGAGTGTCCGAGCACGATCCACTCGTCCACTCCGACCGCCTGCCGGGTGGCCTCCAGGTCTTCGATCGCCCGCGACATGTCGTGTGGGCCTCCACTTGAACGCGCCACGCCTCGGGGGTCCGGGAACCAGGAGCGAAGGCCGACGGGGGCCAGCGACTCATCCGCGAGGTAGTGCACGCACCCGGGGCCGCCGGACAGGACCACCACGTCGGGGCCAGACCCGCACATCGACACCTGCAGCTGAACACCGTCGTCGGCCGTCACGCTCATGGACTCCATGACGACAGTCTGACGGCGAACGCGGCCTACGTCCGCCGGTGGAAGCTGACCTTGCCGTGGGGCAGGTGGGTGGTCTCGTAGCGCTCGTCGTGGATCACCCGGTGATGGCGGTGGCACAGCAACCGGCCGGTATCCGTGTCGGTCGGCCCACCCTTTGACCAGGGCTGGTCGTGGTGCACGTGACACGCCGCGGGCGGCAGGTCACACCCCTCAGCAGTACAGCCGCCATCACGGTGCGCGATCGCGATGCGTTGGGCCTTGGAGTGGAACCGCCGGGTGCGGCCGAGGTCAAGGACCTCGGACTTCCCGCCGAGGACCGCCGGGATGATCCCCGCCTCACACGCGAGCCTCCGGGCCTGGCCAGCGCTGATCCGACCGCCCGTGTCGAGCGACGCTGCGGCCAGGCCACCCATCAAGGTGCCAAGACTCATCGTGACCACCACGGTCGCCGACACCCCACCTGAGGTGGGGAGTCGGTCGGCGGCGTAGCGCTCGATCCACTCGATGAACGCCCACCCGAGCCGGGCGTGCAGCGGCCGCTCGTCGCGGTCCGGTGTCTCGCCCGGCTCAGGGTCGGCGGCCCGGTGCTTCGGGGCGGCGATCGCCATCAGCTGCTTGCGCAGCATCTCCCCGGCACCGGCGGTCGGCAGGCTGAACCTGCCGGTGGTGGTGCCATCGGGCAGGTCACGCAACGTGAGGCTGACCTTGCGGGCAGCGGCGGCCTCCTCGTCGGCCAGCGCCTTGGCCTCGGCGGCCTCCCCGACCTCGGGAGCGACGGCATCGAGGATCCGACGACCGAGGATCTTGAGTGCCTTGGCGTCGTGATCCTTCGCTGCGACGAGCAAGTGCTCGACGGCGCGGGGCTTCAGGTCCTGGTGCTCGGCAGGGATGGCATCGACGGCCTTGACGATCACCCACGCCTGATCCACATGCACGCCACCGCCGCCCAGTGCTGTGTGCACGGGCGAGTAGACCTCCTCGGACAGTCGCCGACCCAGCCAGGTCAACCGGTTGGCCTCGGGCCGGGTCAACAACGAGCGTCGGGCCCACCACTGCCCGGTGTGCCGGGCACCGATCTGATCACCGAGCCGGCGGCGATCGGCCTCCCCGATGGCGGCTGCGACGGCACCGGTGGACCTGTCGACACAGGTGGTCGCGAAGTCGAGCAGTCTGGCCACGTCCTCGTCACCCAGGGAGGAGGGCGCCACCGCAAGCAGCGCATCCAGACCCGCCGAGGCCTGGCTGATCGCCTCAGACAGCACCGGCGACGGCGCGACCCGGGCGACCGGGGCGCCGGGCACACGCCAGTCGTCGAGATCGGTCATCGGCGGCTCCCCTCGTCAGCGGCGCACGGGCGAATTGCCATGCGTTCCTCCCGGCCCTGGGACCGGGTGCTGCAAGCGGGTTGTGGGAAGACCGAAGTCCGCGACGATGACCACTGTGCTGCAGCAAGCGTACGCCTGTTCGAGGCACGTCGGAAGGCCTCCGGCACAACAAAATGCCTCGTTTCGCTGCCAGCGAACTACCCGGGAGGGGGCTGAGGGTCCTGGGCTTGGAGCCATGAAGATCCACCACGTCCAGGTGTCGTGTCCGCCGGGCGACGAGGACCGGGGCCGGCACTTCTACGTCGACGGCCTCGGCTTCCGCGAGGTTGCCAAGCCCGACGCGCTCTCTGCTCGTGGCGGCGCCTGGTTCCGTCACGACGGCGGCGCCGAGATCCACCTCGGCGTCGAGGAGCCGGTGCTGGGACGCAAGGCGCATCCGGCTCTCGAGGTGGGTACGGCGACAGAGCTCGAACGACTCGGCGCACATCTCGAAGCGATCGGTTACTGGGTCGACTGGTCACAACGCCACAACGCCACAACGCGGGGACGTTCGAGCGGTTCCACACCCACGACCCGTTCGGGAATCGGGTCGAGGTCGTGCACGTGGAGTCCGACTGACCGTCAGGGCACGCTGCAGCACCTACTCCGCTCCCGCCACATCCCTGATCGGCGTGATCCACGACTGGTGGGTCGTGCTGTTCTTGGTGATGGCGAGCAGCTCGTCCATGTGCGGCTCGAGCCCCGTCACCTTGTCCAGCGGGACCCCGATGATGAGCTGGAAGCCGAGCCCGCGCCATGCCTGGACGGCGCGGCCCGCGAACTCCGAGTCGGCCTTCACGAACCCCTCGTCGAGGAAGACCGGCGCGAACCGCGGTCGCGACCGCATCTCGTCGCCGAGCCGGAACCGCAGCGCCGACCCCACGATGAAGGCCACCAGTTCCTGGCTCTCGCCGCCGCTCTTCTCCCCCAACGTCCGGTAGGTCGCGCGCAGCTCGCCGGTGAGGTGGTCGTAGCGCTCGGCACTGATCTCCACATGACGTCGTACGTCGAGGAGCCGGTCGCGCTCGGTCGGACCGTCGCCTGCGTGTGCGGGCTTGCGGAGCTGAGTCATGAAGCGGCTCAGCTCCACGAAGCGCTTGTCCAGGTCGGCCTCGCCCAGCTCACCGGTGGCGCCCGCGGAGAGCGCCCGCAGGTCCTTCATGAACACTTGCACGTGGGCCGGTGCCAGTCTGCGCAACCGGATCCGCAGCCGGTCGGGCGCGGCACCACCGAACTTGAGCCGACGCAGGATCGCGTTGATCGGTTCGAGTCGGTCCTCGATGTCCTCGATCGAGGCCGCCATCGCGCCGACCAGCGGCACGAGGTCCTGTCCGCTCCATTCGGTGAGGCGACGCCGCCATTCCGACCGTCGCTGGGCCAGGCCCTTGCCACGGATCTCGTCGAGGATGCGGGCGTAGTCGGGGTAGGAGTCGGCGCTCAGGCCCAGGTTGGGCGATTCCCACTGGAACTTGTACAGCCGGAAGATGCCGGCCAGGTCCTCGTCGGCCCGCCTGATCTCGACCTCGGCATCCGCGACAGCGGCCCGCAGCCGCTCGCCCAGCCGCAGCGAGTTGTCGTGGAAGCGGTCGAGCTCCTCCGGATCGGCCGGGGCCACGGCCGCGGCGAACTCCGTCACGAGGGCCGCGTCCTGGTCCGCGGAGAGCACCACCGTGCCGGTGCCCTGCATCGCTGCCAGCCGGTCCTGCACCAGGTCCTCGGAGTCCACCAGCTCGGCATGTGCGTTGTTGAGGTCGCGCTGTCGCTGCTCGAGCCCGAACCGCTGCTTGCGGGCCTGCTCGAGCTCGAGCTCGAGCTGCTCGATCTGCCCCTGCAGGACCTGGACCTGGTCGTCGGAGCCCAGGATCTCGCCCCGCCGCCGCTCGAGCTCCGCAATCCGGCGATCACTGCCGTCCACGTCGAGGTCGTCGAAGCGCGCAGCCGCGACGGCGTCGTAGGCGGTGCGTTGCTGCTCGGAGACCCTCAGCTGTCGATCGAGCTCGGCGACCTGCCCGTCGACAGCACCCAGCTGCTCGGTGATCGAGACCAGCTCGTCGTCGATCTCCGAGAGCGCGTCCTCGTTGGAGAAGCCGATGATGTTGCGGTTGCTGCTGCGTCCGTGCGTCCCCCGGCGACCGCTGCGGGTCTGGCCGGCGAGGGTCACCCGCAAGCCACTGCCCGTGAGGCCAGCGGCTGTCTCGACGCAGAGTGCATTGCGCGACGACTCCGAGACGTGGCCCTGCACCCAGCCGGAGAACGCCGAGTCCTTGAAGACCAGCTTGCCGGCGATGCACTCCGGATCGGCCGGACCGAGATCCGGCAGGTCGAGGTGCACGCCCTCGAAGGTCAACCGGCCACGCAGGTGGAGTCCGTCGATGGCTGACGAGAAGTCCTCGAGCCGATCGACCGGGACGAGCATCAGTCGTGCGGTGCCACCGAGCACGGTCTCGATCGCCGTGCGCCACCGCGCCTCCTCGGGCGCGACATCGATCAGCTCGGCCACGAACGGCAGCTCGTCGACCCCCAACCCACTCGCGGCTGCCACCTCGGCCCGCATCTCGTGCAGTGGCGCGGGCACGCGTCCCGCGCGTCCCTCCAGGGAGGCGCGCTCAGTGCGCAGCTCGCTCTGTCGCTGGTGCAACGGATAACCGCTCCGCAGCGCAACGTCCCGCTCCTGCTTGAGCCGGTCGTGGTCGACCTCTCGACGGCTCAGCCACTCGCGAGCCTGCTCCTGGAGTCGCGAGAAGTCGGTGGCCGAGGCCAGCGCATCCTCGACGCCCGGCGAGAGCGAGTCGACCAGCGGGAGCATGCGCTCCTGCAGTCCCGTGCGTCGACCGAGTCGGTCCTCGCGCACCACTCGCTCCTGCTCCATCGACAACCCGAGAGCCTGGAGGGTCGATCCACCGGCCGCGCGGTGCGCCTCCTTGGCGTCCTCGAGGTCCTTGTGGCGCGCCACCTCCTCGGAGGTGATGGCGGCCAGCTGGTCGCTGGTCGACGTACGCGCGTCGCGGTTGGCCGCCACCGCCGCCTCGAGCAGCCGCAGGTGGGTCTGCAGCAACCACAACCTCAGAGGTGTGTCACCGGACAGCGTGACGCCGAAGGAATCCAGCTCGGCCTGCCGCCGACGTGCCTGGACCTTGCGCTCGTGCAGCGCGGTGATGGGCTCGAGCAGCTCGAGCTTCTGCTCCTCGGTGCGCATCGCGGTGTGGGCCGCGTCGAGGTCGTCGAAGTGCTCGATGGCCCGGTCGGCCGCAGCGTAGGTCGAGGGGCGCTCGAGCACCATCTCCTTGTAGAGCTCGTCGACGCTGCGCACCTGGTTGCCGGCCTGGATGCGCGCGAGCAGCCGCAGCGCCTTGGCGCCGTCGCCGTTGGCACCGATGCCGAGGCGCGCATGCAGGACGGCGGAGTATTCGGCGTAGGTCCGGTGCACGCGGATCCCGGGGAAGAGCTTCTTGAGGGTGTTGGCGTGGAAGTGGTCGGGTACGGCGACCTCGAGCGTCTCGAGGCTCAGCGACCCCTCGTGGGTCGCGAGCTGCATCTGGACGTCGCCGGAACGCGACGCCCGGCGCGGGACGTAGTAGGTGCGCATGGCTGTGAAGCGCCCGCCCTGGTCGTTGACGAAGGTCATCGCGATGGCACCCCACGTGTCGGCACCCTTGCCGCGCAGGAGCTTCTCGACCGGCTGGCCGGTGCGCGGGTCGTCGATGACGTCGACGGCACCGCGCAGGTAGGACAGCAGGGTGCGCTGGCCGACACTGCGCGCACGACCGGCCACGGCGTCGTTGGAGGCGCCGTTGAACTTCGTGTCGGAGGGCATCATCAGCGCGGTGTAGGCGTCGAGGATGGTGCTCTTGCCGACGCCGGAGCCGCCCGAGATCATCGTCGCCTCGCCGCGCAGCGGGACCGTGGTCAGCCCATTGAAGCCACCCCAGTTGACGAGCTGCAGGAGCGCCACCCGCCACTGCATGGTGTCGTCAGCGGGGGCGGCGACCACACCGTGCTCGAAGAGTCCGTCCACCGTGCCGTCGTCGTGGACCTGCTCGACCTCGTCAATCGACATCGTCACTCCCCCTCGGTCGTGTCGTCGGAACCGAGCGGCTCCGCGGCCACGCCCTCGTCGAAGAGCGGGTCGTCCTCCGGCTCGGGCGGAACACCGTTGGCGCGCTGCAGGGCCTCGAGGAGCTCGCGCAGCAGCTCGAGGGGCAGCAACGGCTCGACTGCCTCGCTGATCTCGAAACGGTCGTCGGTGGCGGTGCCGACCAGCAGCCCGGTCTTGACGATGCTGACCACGGCGTTGCGCGCGCGCTTCTCGTCGCCGGCCTCGTCGGTGGCGTGCGCCGGCCGGAAGCTCGTGACGTATTCGATGAGGTCTTCGCGGTCGATGTAGACACGCGAGTCGCCACCGGCCATGCCTGCGCGCAGCCGATCGCGCAGGTGGACGAGCACGAGCGTCTCCTCGCGCGACCACGCTGCGTCGTACAACAAGGTCGGGAAGCGGCTGCCGGTCTCGGAGACGGCCTGCCGTTTCCACGCGACCTCGCGGGCGCGGTCGATCTGGAGGTCCAGGAACAGGTCGTTGAGGCGCGCTCGGAGCACGCGCTCGTGCTCGACCAGCACCCGCCAGTCGCGGGGATGCGTGCGAGCACTGATGAACCGCTGCTTGAGCAGCGTCACCAGCGCCAGTCGCTGGGCATGCTCGAGACCGCCCTCGTCGCCCTCCCACAGGGACACGGAGGCGTCGTCGAGATCGAGGTCGAAGTCCTCGCCGTCGTGCGGCTCGAGGTCGATGTCCATGCTCACGCGCGTACTCGCTTCGCTCCGTGCGCGCATGAGGCACCATCCGCGCTGTGTTTGCTGATTCGCTCGCTGCGCTCGCTCATGCTCTGGTCTCCTGCTGGTCATCGATCGCGAGGTCAGGGTCGGGCAACGGCATGCGGGGTACGGCGAACTCGCGGCGTGATCCGTCGTGCCGGACGGTGGCATAGGACTCGAGCGCGTCGTCGGCCTCCCAGCCGTGGTCGGCCGCAAGGTGCAGCAGGCCGAAGATCTCGACCGGGCGCCGCATCGACGGTTCGAGCCTGTCGAAGAGCTCGCCGAGGGACGCCGCCGGCACCAGCTCGCCCAGCGCCTGCTCCAGGCGCTCGCGCAGCGACCCCAGCCGCGGTCCGCCCTGCGCCATCAGCTCGGCCAGGGAGACGACCGGTGCAGCTGCTGGATCGGCGACGCTGATCCGGTCGGGCAGCACGTCGTCGGCCGGGTCGTGGAACCGCTCACGCAGGTGGTCGAAGGTGGCGCGCGTCGGCAGGAGCGGCACGTCATGGCTGGCGCGCGGCCCGGTGGTGGCGATCCACGTCATCAGCTCGGACTCGACCAGGCGCAGGGTCTGCTCGAGCTCACGGTCGCGGGAGTCGTCGTGGGAGACGATGTATTCCTTGAGGGTCGCCGTCACCCGGGAGCGCTGGGCGAGGACGCGATCGAGGCCGTCGCGCACGAGCCGGACCGTGCCACGGAGCTCGGCCCGGTCGGAGTCGCCCAGGATCGCGCTGGAGAGCGGGTGGTCGAGCAGCGCGGTGAGGTCCTCGCGCAGCTGCGTCACCAGTGCGTCGTCGCGGAGGAGGGCGAAGGCGCCCTCGAAGGCGCGTCCCTCGTGCGTGGCCGTCACCAGCGCGTCCGCGCGCGAGAGGTAGTCGTCGATGACCTCGCCGGCCGGGCGGTCCTCGGCGCGGAACGCCGCCAGGATCTCCCCCCGGATGGTGGCGAACCGCTCCTCGACCCGGGCGAAGTCGCTCGGCAGCGCCGAGATCAAGGACAGCAGCTCGGTGAATCCCTCGAGCATGTAGTCCTCGGTGGCACTCACGATCTCGGCGCCCTCGACGAGGCGGTCGCGCTCGGCCTGGAGCCGGGCGATCTCGGTGTTGAGGATCGTCACCCGGGCCGTGCGGTCGGGGTTGGCCTCCGCGTTGAAGCGCCGGACCGTGCCGAGAATCGTCGCGATCCGGTGCTCGCTCAGGGTGGCGCGGTCGCGCGCCAGCGTCTTGACCAGCTCGAGCGCCTGCTGGGCGTGCGAGGTCAGGGAGTAGACCTCGTGCCCGGCATCGTCGAGCGAGCGCACCAGCCACTGGCCGCGCATCCAGCGATGACAGACCTCGCGACCGCTGCCGTTGGGCACGTCGGTCTCGCCCGCCAGCCGGATCTGGGCCAGGTGCTCCTCCACCTGGGTGTGCAGGCGGGCCGTCGCGATCGGCTTGTTGTTGCGTCCGAAGGCAGCTCGGAAGATGGTGATGACGACGGGCGCCTGCCGCTGGTGCAGCAGCGTCAAGGTGGGCTGCGCGAAGGCAGACCGAACGCGCGCGAGTTCTCCGGCAATCTCGCTCAAACCGATCGACCCTCCCGGTGTCGCTCTCGTGCCCCTGCCCTGAATCGGCGGTCAGCATCCCAGACGCCACCGACGACGGTGCAGGACGGTCCGCGCTCAGCGCCCCTGATGACTCCGCACGGCGTGCGCTGAGCTCCACTGACCGAGCAGGCCACAGGGAGAGGCACCCTCAGGGCACGATGTGCTCGCTCTCCCGGATGTCGGTGATGGCCATGTGCCCCGGGGCGTGACCGATCGCCAGGGCCGGGCGTGACTGCATCACTGCGGCCTGCGGTGTCACCCCACAGGCCCAGAAGACCGGGACCTCGCCCGGACGCACCTCGACCGCATCCCCGAAGTCGGGGGCGTCGAGGTCGGCGATGCCGAGCTCGCCCGGTGAGCCGATGTGCACCGGCGCGCCGTGGACGGCGGGATAGCGCGAGGTCACGCGAACGGCCGTGGCCACCTGCGAAGCGGCCATCGGGCGCATCGACACGACCAGCGGGCCGGACAGCGAACCGGCGGGACGGCACGCCACATTGGTGCGATACATCGGCACGTTGCGGCCCTGCTCGATGTGGCGAACGGGCACCCCGGCCGAGAGCAGCGCGTCCTCGAAGGTGAAGCTGCAGCCGATCAGGAAGGCGACCATGTCCTCGCGCCACCGATCGGTCACGTCGTCGACCTCGGCCACCATCTCCCCGTGCTCGTAGATGCGGTAGGCCGGTAGGTCGGTGCGCAGGTCGCCGGCGAACCGCGAGCTGCTCACCTCCCCCGGCTCGGTCACGTCGAGGATCGGACAGGCGGCCGGGTTGCGTTGCGCGAACAGCAGGAAGTCGTAGGCCAGGTCGCGTGGCACGGCCAGGAGATTGGCCTGCGTCCAGCCGGCGCACCAACCCGACGTGGGGACCCGTAGGCCGCCGCGGAACCGCTCGCGGGCCTCGTGGGGCGTCAGGGCGGAGAGGCCTGCGGACAGGTCGGCGTGGGTGGTCTCGCTCATCACATGCTCCTGGACTGGGTGCCGGTGGACACCCGGGTGAAGGTGACGCGCTGGCCCGGTCGGAGCTGGGCGGCGCGGGGGACGTCAGCGGGGACGACGACCGCAATGACGGGGTAGCCCCCGGTCACGGGATGGTCGGCAAGGAACAGCGTGGGTTGGCCGGAGGGCGGCACCTGGAGGGCGCCGCACACCATCCCCTCGGTCGGCAGCTCGTCGTCGCGCGCCCTGTCCAGGGTGGGCCCGGCGAGCCGACTGCCGACCCGGTTGCTGTCCGCGGTGACCTCGTAGAAGTCGGAGACGAGCGCAGCGCGAGCAGCGTCGGTGAACCAGTCGGCGCGGGGACCGTCCACGACGCGCAGCATGACGTCGCCCGCCTCGGGGACCTGCACCGGCACCACGTCGACGCCCGGGTGGGCTGCGGTGGTCCGACCGATCGGCAGCCGGTCGCCGGCGACCAGTGGTGCCGGTCCGAGCGCGGCCAGGGTGTCAGTGCACCGGGAGCCGAGCACGAGTGGCACGTCGATCCCGCCGCGCACGGCGAGATAGCTGCGCAGCCCGGAGTGCGGCGGCCCGAGCCGAAGGGTCGCACCGTCGGGCAGCCACACGACGGCGTAGGCACCAACCTGCCGATCGTCCACCGCCACCCGACAGGGGGCGCCCGTCAGGATGACGGTCATGCCGCCGTGCGCGACCACCTCGAGGCCACCGAAGGTCACCTCCAGCGCGGCCGCCGACTCGGGGTTGCCGAGCAGCCGGTTGGCCAGGCGCAGGGCCGGCACGTCCGCGGCCCCGGAGTATCCGACGCCCAGTGCCCCCAGGCCCGGTCTTCCCAGGTCCTGCACGGTCGTCAGCACACCTGAACTGATCACCTCCAGCCACGTCGACGACGGGTCGTGCGCCTGCCTGTCGTGATCCATCACGCCTCCACGAAGCGCACGCGGAGCCCCGGAAGGAGCAGCGCCGGCGGGTCGCGCTCGAGGTCCCAGGGCTGCAGGGTGGTGTGCCCGATGAGCTGCCAGCCCCCCGGCGACTCCCGCGGGTAGACGCCGGTGAACTCACCCGCCAGCGCGACGGACCGAGACGGGACCCTGGTGCGGGGGACGCTGCGACGCGGCACGGTCAGGCGGTCGTCAGTGCCGACGAGGTAGCCGAAGCCGGGCGCGAATCCGCAGAACGCGACGGTCCATTCCTGGGCGGTGTGGGCCTCCACGACACCACGCTCCCCCAGGCCGGTGAGGCGACCGACGTCGGCGAGGTCCGCGCCGTCGTACGTCACCGGCACCTCGAGCCGGCCGGCGTCGGGGCGGTGGCCGGGGCGCGTCTCGACGCTGCTGACGACACGACCTACCCGGGTGAGGTCGGTCCGGGCGGGATCGATCCGGAGCATCAGGGTCCGGGCGGCCGGTACCAGGTCGATCACGCCCTCGGGCGGGTCGTCGACGAGCTCGGCATAGAGGGCCAGGACCTCGTCGAGGTCTGCCAGCTCGACCAGGAGGCCGGAGTCACCGCACGGGAGCAGCCTCATGCAGGGACTCCGCCGACGAACGGGGCCACCACGACCCCTGCCTCCTCGAGACCGCGGCGTACGGCGGTGGCCATCGCCACAGCGCCGGGACTGTCCCCGTGCACGCACACGGAGCCGGCCCGGACCGGGACGAGCGAGCCGTCGGAGGCGACCACCTCGTGGTGGGTGGCCATGCGGACGGTGCGTTCGGCCACCGCCGCGGGCTCGTGCAGCACCGCGTCCGGCTCGCGCCGCGACACCAGGGTGCCCTCGGGCGTGTAGGCGCGGTCCGCGAAGGCCTCGGGGACGGGGGTCAGCCCGGCACCCTCCGCCACCGCGAGCCACACCGAGCCGGGCAGACCGAGCACCGGCAGGGTCGGGTCGTAGCGGCGTACGGCCTCGGCGACCGCCTCGGCCTGGGCCTCGTGGTGCACGATCGCGTTGTAGAGCGCGCCGTGGGGCTTGACGTAGCGGACCCGCGTGCCCGCGACCTTGGCGAAGGCCTCCAGGGCCCCGAGCTGGTAGAGCACGTCGTTGGTCAGGTCGTCGGCCTCGATGTCCATGAAGCGGCGCCCGAAGCCGGCCAGGTCTCGGTAGCCCACCTGGGCGCCGATGACGACGCCCCGCTCGGCGGCGCGCTGACAGGTGCGCCTCAGCACCGTCGGGTCACCGGCATGGAAGCCGCAGGCCACGTTGGCACTGGTGATCACGTCGAGCAGGGCGTCGTCGTCGCCGAGCGTCCAGCTGCCGAACGACTCGCCCAAGTCGGCGTTCAGGTCGATCTTCGGTGCGGTCATCACAGCAGGTCCGCGATACCGCCGAGGGAGTTCCAGCCGAGGTAGACCGTGAGAACCCACACGAGGGCGCCGATCGCGAGCAGCCACTTCGGGTAGCGGTAGCCGCGCAGGAGGTCGATCCGGCGCGCGGCGACCCACAGGATGATGGCGAAGCCCACGGGCAGGATGAGCCCGTTGAGGGCTCCGGCGAGGACCAGCAGCGTGACGGGCGCCTGGCCGAGGGCGAGGTAGATCGCCGTCGAGAAGATGATGAAGCCCACGGTCACCAGGTTGCGGCGGGCCTCGAGCCGACGCGAGAAACCGGCGAGGAACGACACCGAGGTGTACGACGCGCCGATCACCGAGGTGATGCTGGCGGCCCAGAGGATGATGCCGAAGACGCGGACACCCACGTCCCCGAGCGCAGCCTGGAACGCCGACGCCGGCGGGTTGTCGGCGGCCAGGGTGACGCCACCCGCGACCACGCCGAGCACGGCGAGGAACAGCAGCGTGCGCATCACGCCGGTCACCAGGATGCCGGTCACCGAGCCGCGCGTGATGTCGCGGACGTGCTCGGGGCCGGTGATGCCGGAGTCGACGAGGCGGTGGGCTCCGGCGTAGGTGATGTAGCCGCCGACGGTGCCGCCGATCAGGGTCGTGATGATCAGGAAGTCGATGTCGTCGGGCAGCACGCTCTGGCGCAGCGCCTCGCCGACCGGCGGGCCCGAGACGATGGCGGCGTAGAGCACCATGCCGATCATCAGGGCGCCGAGCACGACCACGATGCGGTCCATGGCCACGCCGGCGCGCTTGCTCAGGAAGATCCCGATGGCGACCAGGGCGGAGATCGCGCCGCCGATCTTGACGTCCAGGCCGAACATCGCGTTCGTGCCGAGGGCGGTGCCGCCGATGTTGCCGATGTTGAACACCAGCCCACCCATGACGACGAGGGCCGCCAGGAAGTAGCCGGCTCCCGGGAGGACCGAGTTGGCCAGCTCCTGCGCGCGCATGCCGGAGACGCCGACGACGCGCCACACGTTCAGCTGGACGGCGATGTCGACGAGGATCGACACGAGGATCGCGAAGGCGAAGGCCGCTCCGAGCTCCGCGGTGAAGACGGTGGTCTGGGTGATGAACCCGGGGCCGATGGCACTCGTGGCCATGAGGAACATGGCACCGAGCAGGGCGCCGCGTGCGGCACTCCCGCCCGAGGTTCCCGGTCCCGTCGTGCCCGATTCCGGGGTGTCGGTGAGGTCTTCCTTGGTCATGTCGCGCCCATCTGTTGGTCCCGAGTGTGGCGATCAGGAGTGGTCCCCGTCACACCACAATGAGGGATTGTTCAACAATCCGTCAATACCCTTGTCGGATATAGTTTCTGACGTGACCACCACGGACTGGCTCGAGGAGCTCCAGGCCGAGCGTTCCCGACTGGGCCGCTCGAGCACCGCAGGCCGGGTCGCGGACGTCCTCCGCGCCCGCATCACCGAAGGCGTCCTGGTGCCCGGCACCCGCCTGTCGGAGGAGGACATCGGCGCCGCGCTGGGCGTCTCGCGCAACACGCTGCGCGAGGCCTTCCGCCTGCTCGGCCACGAGCGACTGCTGGTGCACGAGTTCAACCGGGGCGTGTTCGTTCGCAGGCTCACCATCGATGACGTCCGTGACCTCTACCAGCTGCGTCGCGTCCTCGAGTGCGGTGCCGTCCGGCGAGCCGCCGAGCGCTTCGCCGCCAGCGCCGACGCGTCGGAGGACCGCTTCGCCCCAGGCTTCGCCCAGCGCTGGGACGAGCTGATCCAACCGATCCGGGCTGCCGTCGAGGACGCCGAGGCGTCCGCGGCCCGCGGGCAGTGGGTGGACGTGGGGACGGCCAACATGCGCTTCCACCAAGCCGTCTCTGCGCTGGCCGAGAGTCCCCGCCTGGAGGAAGCGATGGGACACCTCCTGGCCGAGCTGCGGCTGGTCTTCCACGTCATGCAGGCACCGCAGGCCTTCCACGAGGCCTACCTCGTGGAGAACCGGGCGATCCTCGAACTGCTCACGGCCCAGGACTTCGGTGCGGCCGAATCCGCGATGTCGACCTATCTCGACACCGCGGAGGCCCAGCTGGTCGAGGCCTACACCTAGACATCGAGCGTCAGCGCCCCTGGTGACTCCACACGGCGCGGGCCACGAGCTCGCGCGCGGGTCCGGCCGGGGGTTGGGCGCTGTCGCGCCAGACGGCGTTGAGCCGTCGGGTCAGGTCGAGGCCGGTCACCGAGATGGCGACGAGTCGCCCCGTGGCCAGGTCGTCGCGCACGGCGTGCGCCCCGAGCACCGCGGGACCGGCCCCGGCAGCGACTGCGGCGCGCACCGCCGCCGTACTCGACAGCTCGAGCACCGGTGCCGCGACCGGCAGCCCCACGAGCGCCCGCTCGAGCACGGTCCGCGTCCCGGAGCCGGACTCGCGCACGACGAGCGGGGTGGCCGCGAGCGTGCTGGCCGCCACCCGGCGCCGCGAGCGCAGCGCCCACTCGTGCTCCTTCGCGACCACGACAACGAGCTCGTCGCGCCCGACCAAGCGGTGGTGCAGGCCGGACGGCGCGTCCGGCCCCTCCACGAACCCGAGGTCGACCTCGCCCGAGGTGACGAGCGCGACGACGCGCTCGCTGTTGGTGGCGGTCATCGTGAAGTCCGTCGGCTCGTGTCCGGCGCGCACCTGATCGGCGCGTACGGCGACGAGCCAGCCCGGCAGGAGGTGCTCGGCGATCGTCAGGCTGGCCGCGATCCGCAGGTGCCCTCGTCGGTCCGACCGGAGGGCGGCGATGCCGGCGTCCAGCTGGGCGGCCTCCTCGAGCACCCGCGCGGCCCACTGCACCACCAGGTCGCCCGTCGGGGTCAGGGCCGAGCCGCGCCTGGTGCGGACCAGCAGGGGTGCCCCGATCAGCGACTCCATGGTGCGGATCCGCGACGACGCCGCCTGCTGGGTGATGCCCTGGAGCTCGGCCGCCGCACTCAGGCTGCCGGCCCGCGCGACCTCGACGAGCAGCTCCAGGGCTCGCAGCTCCGGCACGTGGGATCCCAGCACGACAGGGAGGCTACGTGACACAAGCCACTCTTGTGGTCTCACAACCACAACTTCGTTCTGTGACCCCATGGGCATCGGTGAGAATTCTGCACATGAGTCTTCGTGTAGCCATCGTCGGCGGTGGACCGGCCGGCATCTATGCCGCCGACCAGCTGGTCAAGTCCGAGGTCGACGTCTCCATCGACATCCTCGAACGGCTGCCCGCGCCCTTCGGCCTGGTCCGCTACGGCGTCGCGCCCGACCACCCGCGGATCAAGGAGATCATCAAGGCGCTCCAGCGGGTGCTGCTCCACGACGAGGTCCGCCTCCTCGGCAACGTCGACCTCGGCGACGACATCAAGCTCGAGGAGCTCCGCGAGTTCTACGACGCCGTCATCGTCGCGACCGGTGCTCGCTCCGACCGCGACCTCGGCATCCCCGGCGAGGACCTGCGCGGTTCGTACGGCGCAGCGGACTTCGTGTCCTGGTACGACTCGCACCCGGAGGCCCCGACGACCTGGCCGCTCGAGGCCGAGCACGTCGCGGTGCTCGGTGCCGGCAACGTCGCGCTCGACGTGGCGCGCGTGCTCGCCAAGACCGGTGACGAGATGCTCACCACCGACATCCCTGCTCACGTGTACGAGGGCCTCAAGGCCAAGCGGGCGACCGATGTGCACGTCTTCGCGCGTCGCGGTCCTGCGTACGCGAAGTTCTCCCCGCTCGAGCTGCGCGAGCTGGCGCACTCCCCCAACGTCGACGTGATCGTGCACCCCGAGGGGTTCGAGGTCGACGAGGCGAGCATGGCGCACATCGCGAAGAACAAGCAGGCCAAGATGGTGCTCGACACCCTCGCCAACTGGGTCGGCCGCGAGCCGACCGGCAAGCCGCACCGCATCCACCTGCACTTCCTCGAGCAGCCCGTCGAGATCACCGGCGACGGCGCCGTCGAGACGCTGCGCACCGAGCGGACCCGGCTGGTCGGTGACGACTCCGTCGAGGGCACCGGGCTCATCACCGACTGGGACGTGCAGGCCGTCTACCGCGCCGTGGGCTACCGCAGCACGTCGGTGGTCGGGCTGCCGTTCGACGACCGCAGGGCTGTCGTGCCGAACGACGGCGGGCGGGTGCTCGACCTGGACGGCGACCGGATCCCCGGCACGTTCGTCACCGGCTGGATCAAGCGCGGGCCGATCGGCCTCATCGGTCACACCAAGAGCGACGCCGCCGAGACGGTCGCCCACCTGGTGGCCGAGACCACGCCGACCGCGACGTCACGGACGCCGGAGGCCGTCGACGCGTTCCTCCTCGAGCGCGGCGTCGAGGTCGCGAACCTCGAGCACTGGCTGCGCCTCGACCAGCACGAGATCGCGCTCGGCGAGCCGTCCGGACGGACCCGGATCAAGGTCCCCACTCGTGACGAGATGCTCTCGGCCGGCCGCTGAGCGAGCGGCATAGCATGGCCGCGATCACCATGCCGCCACCCTCGTCAGCGCCCCTCTCCCGCAAGCTGCTGCTCGTCGTCGACGCCCCGTCGCTGCTGCACCGCAACCACCACGCGCGTGCGCACACCCGGATCCTGGATCGCTCGGGCCGACCGGCCTGGGCGTTGCACGGGATGCTCCGCCAGATCATCGAGTCCATCGACGGCTTCGCCCCCGACGCGGTGATCTTCGGCCTCGACGACCGCACGTCGTCGAAGCGGCGCGAGGAGTACCCCGACTACAAGGCGGGTCGCGCGGAGAAGGATGCCGAGCTCGTCGACCAGCTCGAGCGCGCGGGCGCCCTGCTCGACGCCCTCGGCCTGGCGACACTGACTCCACCAGGCCTCGAGGCCGACGATGTCAACGCCTCGGCCGCGACCTGGGCGACGGCCAACGACTGGAACTGCGTCATCATCACCTCCGACCGCGACGCCTTCGCCCAGATCAGCGAGCACACGCAGGTCCTGCGGCTCATCAACGGCGGCATCAACGGATCGCCACTGCTGAATCCGTCGCGCCTGTTCGCGTTGTACGGAGTCACGCCGACCAACTACCTCGCCTACGCCGCCCTCCGCGGGGACGCGAGCGACAACCTGCCGGGAGTCGCGGGCATCGGCGAGAAGGGCGCCGAGGCCCTGCTCGCCGCCGCCGGGTCCATGGCCGCCGCCTGGGCCGACATCGACCACGACGGGGGCCGCAACCTGGCCCTGGCCATCGACGACTGGTCCGCCGATGGCGGCGGGCGAAACATGGGCGCGACCGTGGTGAAGCGGCTGTCCGCTCCGGGCGCGCGCGAGCGCTACGACTTCAACGTGCGGATGATGTCGGGCTACGACGACCTCGACCTCGGCCTCACCCCCGACATCCCGGGCACGCCCGGACTGCTGCCACTCGACATCGATCGCGTCAGCCGCGTCGTCGGATTCCTCAACGTCGAGGCGACGACCGACCTCGCCGTACGCGTGCTGACCGGCGAGCCGGCGTCACGCACCGGTGGCTGACTCGGGGCTGGCGCGTGTCAGGCGCGGACGGCGATGACGGTCTGCTGCCCGGCAGCGACGAGCTTCCGTTCGGCACCCGTGGCGGCGTAGACGTCCATCCGGCAGACCGTGAGCGTGCGTCCCGACTTGAGCACGGTGCCGATCGCCTCGAGCTCGTCCCCGATCGCCGGCGCGAGCAGGTTGACCTTGAACTCGACCGCGAGCACCTCCACACCGGCGCCCAGCATGGTCAGTGCCGCGTAGCCGCCGGCGCTGTCGGCGATGGTGGTCGTCGCCCCACCGTGGAAGTAGCCGTGCTGCTGGGTGACCTGCGGACTCATCGGCAGGTGGATGTGGACCTCCCCGGGCGACACCTGGCCGAGCCGGGCGCCAATGTGCGCCATCAGTCCCTGCTTGGCGAAGCTGGCGGCGACGCGGGCGACTGGGGTGAGGGACGTCATGACCCCCATCCTCGCGCACGTGCGCGAGCGCCCATGGGGCGAGACTCCTCGCAACCACCCCGATTGGCAATGTCCTTTGTCCTGACCCGGGTCTATGGTCGGAGGTTGGGTAGATCAACCCCATGAGTAGAAGGGGCAGTGCCATGACAGTGACGATGGCGACACTGGATGGCCCCGAGGCTCAGATCACCGACGAGAGCCTCGAGGAACTTCGTATGACGATCCGGGGTGACGTGCTCACGGCCGACGACGCCGCGTTTGCCTCCGTCCGCCCCGCCTACAACCTGATGCATCCGGGCACCCCCGCGCTGGTGGTCCGCCCCACCGGCACCGCCGATGTGGTCGGCGCGATCAACTTCGCCCGCTCGAACGGACTCCTCATGGCCGTTCGCGGAGGCGGGCACTCGATCGCCGGACTCTCCGGCGTCGACGGCGGCCTGCTGCTCGACCTGGCCCTGATGAACGGAGTCGATGTCGACCCGGAGACTCGCACCGTCCGGGTCCAGGGTGGAGCGCTGATCGGCGACATGGACCACGAGACCCAGGCCTTCGGCCTCGTCGCTCCGAGCGGCATCGTCTCCGACACCGGCGTCGCCGGCCTGTCCCTGGGTGGTGGAGAGGGGTGGGTCCGCCGCAAGCACGGGATGGCGGTCGACAACCTGCTCTCCGCCCAGGTGGTCTGCGCGGACGGTCAGGTGCTGACCGCATCGGCGGATTCCAACGCCGACCTGTTCTGGGCCATTCGCGGCGGCGGCGGCAA
>JBDSPC010000320.1:0-9313 GCA_039914485.1 Nocardioides sp. | reverse complement strand
GTGCGGCGGAACTCCTCGGCCCAGGCCAGCGACGTCTTGATCGGGAGCGGCAGCGGCTCGCGCAGCCCGGCTTCGTGGAGCGCGACGAGGTCGCGCAGCCACGCCCGGGCATCGTGCTCGGCCATCGGCCGGATCATCGCGACCTGGCCGCCCGAGCGGTGCTTGCCGATCGTGTGCGCGGTCCAGTTCTCGTCGGGCCGGCCCGCGGCCAACGCCAGCGCATTGAGCCACGCGGCCAGCCGGTGCTTCGCGCCGAGGTTGGAGAAGGAGACCGCGACCAGGCTGTTGCCGAAGATGTCGCCGACGGTGCCGGTGACCCGTCGATCGCCCAGGTCGATGTCGACGTCGAGGGTGCGCCGGTCGCCGCCCTGCAGGCCGCGGGCGGCCGCGACGAGCGGCTTCACGTCCTTGACGATGTTGGTCAGCACCCCCACCCCGAGCTCGCGTGGCGGCAGCACGCCTCGCAGCTGCTCGGCCAGCATCGCTCCCTGCGGATCGGCGCCCGCCATGACGTTGCTGATGATCCGGTCGCCCACGCCCCATTTCTCAAGCGCGTCGAGGGTGATCGGGATGGCGTCCTTGATCTCGTCGACGTCGTAGGGCTTGGTGATCCGCAACCGTCGCCGGAGGAACCCCTGCACCGGGTGCCGATAAAAGTCCTGCAGGTCGGCCAGCGACACCTCGGTCACCGGCGGCTCGACGGCCGGCAGCGCGGTGGGCACCAGCTCGCGCACGACTGTCCGCTCGCCGCGTGCGGCCAGGGCACCGGCCAGTGCCGACCGGTCGAAGGTGAAGGGCCGCTCGCCGCGCAGCCGCCCGGGCACGAGGTTGTCCTCGTCGAAGGGCTGCAGCGGGTGCTGGGTGAGCACGTGCTCGCGCACGGGTGCCGCGGCCGTGCGGTCCAGGGCGTCGAGCAGCTCTCCGAGGGGTACGGCGGGCGGTCGCTCGGCCCCGTTGTGCTCGCCACGTCCGGTGTAGGTGATCACCAGGGTCTCGGTCGTCGCGGCGATCGCGTCGAGCAGCAGCTGGCGGTCCTCGGAGCGCACGTCGCGCTCACCGGTGCGGGGACTGCGGGCGAGCACGTCGTCGCCGTCGACCCCGGTCGCGCGCGGGAAGACCCCGTCGTCGAGGCCGACCAGGCACACGACCCGGTGCGGCACCGAGCGCATCGGCACCATCGTGCAGACGGTCAGGGTGCCCGTGCGGAAGTTGGAGCGCGTCGGTCGTCCGCGCAGCCGCTGCTGGAGCAGCGCGCGCACGTCGGCCTGCCGCAGCATCGTCTCCTTGCCCGCGGCACCGGCGGCGATCCGCGCGAGCTCACGGTCGAACTGCGCGATCTGCCAGCTGTCGTCGAGAGAGGTGGCGGTCAGCTGGTGCACCCCGTCGCCGAGCACCCGCGTCCACTCGGCGACGGTGCGGGCGGCCTCCGCGCCGGACAGGAAGGTGTGCAGCCGGTCGATGAGCTCCGCGAACCGGCCGGCCAGCTCCAGGTCGCCGTCGCTCACGTCGTCGACCGGGAGCGCGCCCGCGACCTGGCGGTGGTCCAGCCCCGACATGGCCGCCCCCAGCAGCACCCGCTTGATCCCGGCCGACCACGTGTTGGCCGCGAGGCCGCCGAGCCCGAACTCGCCACGGTGGTCGGCGTCGTACCCCCACCGGATGCCGGCCTCGCCGACCCACTGGGCAATGCGTTCGAGGGCGTCGTCGGAGAACCCGAACCGGGCCCGCACCGGGTCAGACCCGGCAAGGTCGAGCACCTGGGTCGCGGTCAGCCGCCCGCGCACCAGCTCGACGAGCTGTGCGGCGACGCCGAGCAACGGGTTGGTGGCGCCGAGGGAACGGTCGGCCAGTCGGACCCGCAGCTGGTGGGCCGGATGCCCCTGCCCCTCGGCGATGTCGGCGAGCCCGAACCCGGCCGAGATCAGCGGCGCATAGCTCTCGATGTCGGGGCACATCACCAGGATGTCGCGCGGCTCCAGCGTCGGGTCGTCGGCGAGCAGCCCGACGAGCACCTCGCGCAGCACGTCGACCTGGCGCGCCGAACCGTGGCAGGCATGGACCTGCGCCGAGTCGTCGAGCCCGGTCCGACGTGCGCGGACGGAAGCGTCGGGAGCGGCGTTGGCGCGGAGGTCGGACTGCAGCCACCCGAGCAACGTGTCGGGCGGTGTCGTCGCGGAACCCGCCATCGACGTGCGTACGCCGCCGAGCGCGCGCCGCAGCTCACGCGAGTCGCGCCCCAGCGAACCGAGCAGGGGATGCCCGACCAGGTCCGCGGAATCATCGAGCGCGCGCGGCACCGGACCGGCCGTGGCGGGCAGCGCGCTCCACAACGAGGGGGACGCCTGCGGTAGCCAGAGGTGCACGTCGCGCAGGGCGCCGAGCGCGTCGAGCAGCGCCACCTCGGTCTCGGGCAGCCGCGTGTGGCCGAACAGGGAGAGCCGAGGGGGCAGGTCGAGGTCGGCACCGCCGCTGCGCAGCAGTTCGATGGTGATCGCCAACCGGACGTCCGGTGGTGGTGTCTCCATCCGGTCGAGAAGTCGCCGCCACAGAGCGGCCTGCCACGCCAGGTCGTCCTCGACCACGCCGCCCGCGCCGTCGGTGTCGCGCCCCTCGCGCCAGTCACTGATCAGCGTCGGCCGCTGGGTGGCGTAGGAGTTGAAGAGGCTCGCCAGTCGGCGCGCCACCGCGTAGCGCCGGGTCGAGCGGTCGTCGTTGGGGTCGCCGCTGCCGAGGTGGGTGGTGAGGTCGGCGAATCCGGGCTCGCCCATCACCGAGTCGATGACCTCGAGCAGCGGCCAGGCCAGCCGCTCGGGGTCCCACGGGTCGTCGGCGTCCTTGTCGAGCAGCATCGAGACGAGCGAGTGCGGTGTCACGAAGTCGACGCCCGCGCAGACCCCGTCACCGGTCCGCGGCCCGACCCCGAGTCGGTGCGAGAGTCGCTGGGTCAGCCACCGCTCCACGCCGCGCGCGGGCACGACCACGACCTCGCGGGCGAAGGGATCCGCCAGCGGGCTCGCGAGCAGCGACGCCAAGCCGTCGGCCAGGGCGTCGGTCCGCTCCGCGATGTGGACGTGAACTGCCATGGCGGCAGCCTGCCATCCGCCACCGACAGGACGGCCAGCGGTGGAAATGCCGAACGGGACACCGACTGCTCGAGCCGGTGTCCCGCGAGGTGTTGTCTGTCCTGACAACAAACCTGAGTGGCGTCAGTGCTTGAAGGCGTCCTTGACCTTCTCGCCGGCCTGCTTGATGTCGGAGGAGGCCTGGTCGCCCTTGCCCTCGGCCTCGAGCTTCTCGTTGTCGGTCGCCTTGCCGGTGCCTTCCTTGGCCTTACCGGTGAGGTCTTCGGCCTGGTTCTTGATCTTGTCGTCGAGTCCCATGAGAATCCCTTCGTCGTCACGCCCCGGCCGGGGCATACGTCGAACTTGCCACGCCCGTCCCGACCCACCAACACCCCTCTGGGTGAAAGTGAACAGCCGACGCACCCCGTGGATGCGCCGGCCGTCCCGTGCCCCCCGGCACTTGGGTGCCGCGCTCGTCAGCGGAGCGCGGCCCTCCTCAGCGGATCGCTGCCGCAGCGGCGACGACGTCGACCAGGCCGAAGCCCTTGTCGTACGACGTGCCGCCGACGTAGCTCGATCCGTCGGTGTACTTGTGCGCGGTCGCCTTGATCGCGGCCTCCACCTGGGCCGGTGTCGCGCCCGGGTTGGCCTGGAAGAGCTGGGCGACGATCCCGGCGATGTGCGGTGCGGCCATGGACGTACCGCTGATGGTGTTGAAGGTGCCGATGTCGAGCAGTCCCGGTCCGTTCTCCGGCGCCAGGCCCGTCGAACAGATCGGCAGGTAGATCCGGCAGGACGAGATGATGCCGTCGCCGGGCGCCGAGATGTCCGGCCAGGTCTGCGCGCGGGTGGCGTCGCCGCGCGAGGAGAACTCCGAGACGGTGCCGTCGCGAGTCCCGGTGTTGAGGTCGTTGTACGACGCCACGCTGATGATGCCGCCGGTCGGGTCCTGTCCGGGCGGGTTGGTCAGGCTGGCCGAACCGTCGCCGCCGTCGTTGCCCGCGGCCCACACCGTGACCACGCCAACGGCTGCCAGTGCGCGCTGGAGCTTGACCGTCGCGGACTCGGGGTCGAACTCGCCGCCGCCCGTCGGGCCGTAGGAGTTGTTGGTGACCTTGATCGGCGGGCACGTCGTGGCCGGGACGCCCGCGCCACACGGTGCTGAGTGGTTCTCGAGCACCCAGTTGAGGGCGGCGTCGGCGCCGATGATCACGATGCCCGCGCCGGTCGAGATGGAGACGAGCTTGGCGCCGGGAGCGGCACCCTGCAGCTTCTTGCCGCTCGACAGGGTGGTCGGCCGACCGGCCACGATGCCGTTGACGTGGGTGCCGTGCCCGCCCAGCGACAGGGTGTCCGTGTCGACGATGTTGGGCACCTTCTGGACGCTGCAGAACAGCTCCAGCGGGTCGCACAGGGTCTTCAGGTTGGCGACGACGGCGCTGCTGCCGTCGGCCTCCTTGAGGTAGGGGTGGGTCGGGTCGACGCCGGAGTCGATGACCGCGACGCTGACGCCCTGGCCGGTCAGCTTGTTGCCATCGGCGCCGGTCACGGTCTGGGTCGCCTCGTAGCCACGGGTGGCGACGTTGCTGGAGTCCTGGAAGAACCGGATGCGCGGGTTGCCCTCGACGTAGGTCACGCCGGGCTGGCTGCGGACCGCCTGGATCTGCGACTTCGTGCCGGTCGCGACCACGACGCCGATCTTGCGGAAGCTGGTGACGCGCTGCATCCCGGTCGCCGCGACGGCCGACTTCGCCTGCGTCAGCGACGCTCCGTGCACCATCACCGCGGCGGGCGCCGAGGCGGACATCGAGGTGAGCTTCTTGGCCAGGAACGCCGAGACGTTGGCCCGCTCGGGGGCCGCGTTGGCGGCCGGCCCGGTCGGGGCCACGAGACTGGCCGTCGTGGCGAGCGCGGCGGCGCCCAGAGCAAGAGTGGTCTTGAGTCGCACGATCAGTGAACCTCCGTGGGGATGTCCGCCGCCGTACGCGTCGGACCAGGGTCGAGACCTACAACGACGGGCCGCGGGCCGGGTCACGCCGACGGATGGACACAGGGGGCAGGATCGGTCCGTGCACTACCTCTGGTGGGGACTCGGGCTGCTCGTCGTGACGCTCACGACGCTCTGCCTGGCGCGCGTCGCCCGCATCCCCCTCGGCTGGCTGCCGCTGACCGCGATGCTGCGGGCCGTCGTGCAGTTGGCCGCGATCGCGCTGATCCTGCGCGGCGTGCTCGCTGTGCCGTGGACCGTCGCGCTCTTCGTGGTGGTGATGCTGAGCACGGCCTCGTGGACGGCCGGAGGACGGATCTCCGAGATCCCCCGTGGCCGGGTGTTCGCCGTGATCGGGGTGCTGTCGGGTGCGTCCGTCACGCTGGTGCTCGTCTTCGCCCTCCGACTCGTGGACCTCGATGCGCGGTACGTCGTCGCGGTGGCCGGCATCGTCATCGGCAACGCCATGAGTGCGGCCACCCTGTCCGGTCGCAACTTCGTCCGCGACGCACGCGCCCGGCGTGACGAGGTCGAGGCCTGGCTGTCGCTCGGCGCGACCCCGGCCCAGGCCCATGACGAGATCGGTCGCGAGGCCGCGCGCGAGGCGCTGCTGCCGACCCTCGACCAGACCCGCTCGACCGGGCTCGTCACCCTGCCCGGCGCCTTCGTGGGCGCGTTGTTCGGTGGTGTGTCCCCGGTGGTGGCGGCGCAGTTCCAGCTCGTGGTGCTCGCCGGGATCGCCCTCACGATGCTCACGACGGCGATCGTCGTGACGAGGTTGGCCGGGCGTTCGCCGTACGTCGTGATGGCCGCGGACTGACCCACCCGCAGAGAGGATGCAGCGGCGCTGATTCGCCGTACGCTCAGCGAATGGCGCGAGACGACCAGCAGGGGCGCGACGAGACCGCCGAAGAGCGCGCCGATCGGCACTGGTCCGACTTGCTCCAGGAGCTGAGGGTCAGCCAGACCGGGGTCCAGCTGCTCGCGGCGTTCCTGGTGTCGCTGCCGTTCCAGTCGCGCTTCACCGACCTCGACGCCTTCCAGCAGCGGTGGTACGTCGGGGTGCTCGGGCTCGCCCTGCTGACGCTCGGGGTGACGCTGGCGCCGGTGGCCATCCATCGCCGCGTTTTCGGCGGCGGGGCGAAGCCGGAGCTGGTGGAGGCGGCGCACGTCCTGACCGGGCTCGCGCTGGGCCTGATCGCACTGCTGCTGGCGGGCGTCGCCTTCCTGGCCGTCGACGTCGCCCTCGGTCGCACCGAGGCCGTCGTGGCCGGGTGCGTCTCCCTGCTGGTCCTGCTCGTGCTGCTCGTGGGCATCCCGCGCCTCGTGGCCCGCGACGCAGACGATCGGGTTTGACCGCAGCGCCCAGCGGGCATCTCCTTCCCAGTCGAAGGGGAATGACATGTTGGTCGAACCGCAGGAGCTCTGTTCGCTGGGCGACGTGTGCCTCACAGAGTCGAAGAGCATCAACAACGGCTGGAGCTCAGCCGTCGGCAGCATGCAGGTGGCGTCGGGTGCCGCCGGCAACAGCGCGCAGGGCCCGGTCTTCACCGAGGCGCACGTCGCCGTCCTGGACTCCGCCGACATTGCGGTGGGCCGGCTGGCCGCGGTGCTGGAGGCGGACTTCGACGATCTCTACGCCGTCGCGTTCGACATCTCGTCGCAGGACGAGGAGTCCGCGCGGCTGAGCCGGGCCACCAAGGGCGAGGTCACCACGAACCCCTTGCTCCAGACCATCCTCGGATTGAAGTGAGTGGTCATGGCACACGGGATCTGGAACCTCTCCGAGGACGTCGACCAACTGGAGACGGCCGCCAACGCATGGGAGGACATCGCCTCCCTGCTCGGTGACAGTGGCGACAACGTCAACGCCAAGGCTGGCAGCGTGCGCGGCAGCGGCTGGGAGGGCGACACCGCCGACTCGTTCGACGCACACCGCAAGCGGCTGGTGTCCTCGCTCGACGCCGCCTCCACCCACGCCGGGGCGATCGTCGCCATCCTGCGTGAGGGTGCCAGCGTGAGTCGGACCGCGCAGGCCAACCTCGACACGAGCTGGGCCACCGTCTCCGGCATCCGGCACGTGGGCTTCGCATCCTTCGTGCAGTTCTTCCCGGAGGACGAGGCGGAGGAGAAGCGGATCACCGACGCCGAGCAGGCCGCCACCGACATCCGCACCTCGCTGGACGGCTCGCTCGCCGCGGGAGCCGCGCGACTGACCGCCTTCGTGGCCGCCTTCGACGACATCTCCGCCGAGTGGGAGTCCGTCGCCGACGGCACGCAGGACGGCTTCGACGTACCCGCAGATCCGACCGGCACCGGCGTCATCAACAACGGCACCCAGACCGTCGTCAACACCGGACCGGGCGACGACACGGTGCAGGTGTGGACCAACCCCGACACCGGCGTGACCTTCGTGATCGTCAACGGCGTTCCCTACCGCGTGCCGCCCGGCCAGCAGGTCGTGATCCGCACGGGCGACGGCAACGACACCATCCGGATCCCCGAGGGCGCCGACGTGCAGGTCACCGTCTCCGGTGGCGAGGGCGACGACATCGTCCGCGGCGGCGGCCAGGACAACACCGTCCTCGGCGGCGACGGGCGCGACAGCATCGACGGGGGCAGCGGCGACACGTACGTCTCCGGCGGTGCCGATCGCGACTACCTCGACGGGCAGGGCGGCGATGACCAGGTGTACGGCGGACACGGGGACGACACCGTCTACGGCACCGACGGCAACGACACCGTGTCGGGCGGCGAGGGCAAGGACTACGACGAAGGCGGCACCGGCGAGGACACCGTGATCGGCGGGGCCGGCGACGACACGGTGTCCGGCGGTCGCGGCGACGACACCTTGCTCGGCGGCTCGGGCAACGACGTCAACTACGCGGGCCGCGGTGACGACACGACCTATGGCGGATCGGGCGACGACACGTCGTACGGCGAGAGCGGCGACACCGACGCCGGCGACGTCGAGAACCGGACCACCGTGAAGATCGAGCTCGACGACCTGTCGGACTTCATCAAGGTCGAGGGCTCGCCGGAGTTCCAGGCACGGGTGCGCGCCGACCTCGACCTGCTGGCCGCCTCACCGACCGGCCAGCAGATGCTGGAGGCCCTGAAGGAGCAGCACGACGACTCCGGGTTCCTCGGGATCAACCGCGACACCGTGACGATCACGGAGCTCAACGAGGACAACAACTACGCCCACTCCGACGGCACCATCGAGTACAACCCGCACCGCCAGGGCGGCGGCGAGGGACGTCCTCCGATCGCCGGGCTCTACCACGAGATGGCCCACATCTATGACTTCTTCACCGGCAACTTCGACGACACCGACTACGCCGGCGACGACACCACGGACCATGGCGTCAACCAGGGCGAGCGCACGGCGGTCGGCCTGCCGGTCGACCACGACCACGACGCCAGCACCCCGGAGGTCGAGGATCCCGATCACGACCACGCGCTCACCGAGAACGGCCTCCGTGAGGAGATCGGCTGGGAGGACCGTGAGCACTACCGTGGCTGACGTGCGGTGGCTGATCGTGGTGCTCGGGCTGGTGGTGGTCGCGACGGCGTGCAGTTCCTCCTCCTCCTCTTCTTCCTCTTCCTCCGAGCCGGGCACCTCACCGGCCCCGAGCGCTTCCCCACCGGTCGTCGACTTCTCCGCCACCGTGACACCCGGCGCCGAAGAGATCGTCGTCCGCTGGTCGTTGACCAACAGGTCGGGCGACGAGCTGCTCGTGCCCAACCTGGTGCCCGACAGCGCCGGCCGCTTCTCCAGCACCGCCAACACCGTCTACGTCGTGCCCGGGACCGACGCCGACGTCGAGCTCGTCAAGAAGGCCTTCGAGGCCTCCGGAGATGCGGGCGACTCGCTCCCGTCCGTGGGCTTCACCCGGCTCGCCGACGGCGCCGTGGTCGAGGAGGTCGTCCGGGTGCCGCTCCCGCTCTCCGGCTACTCGCCCGACGGCGGCGCGTCCGTGCCACCCGACGCGACCTCGGTCGTCTTCTGCGTCGGGGTCGTCTCTCCGCCGTTCATCGCGAGCATGGGCTTCAACGAGCACGACGGGATCGAGACCATGAACCACGGCGTCGCGGCCACCCAGCAGCACGTCTTCTGCTCGGAGCCGGCCGAGCTCTAGATGTACCCGGCAGGGACGTTGGTGACACGGGTCTTGTGAAAGGTGAGGACCTCCGGGCTTAGTGGAGATGTCTAAGTCATCCGCTGGCCCAGGAGGTCCTCGTGCCCCACGCTAACGCTCGT
>JBDSPC010000305.1:0-11950 GCA_039914485.1 Nocardioides sp. | reverse complement strand
CTCAAGCTCGAGCAGTCGACCTACGAAGGTCCGACCGGCATCGTCGGCGTCTTCCAGGACGCCTGCGTCCAGCTCGACATCGCCAATGTCTCCTACTGGGCCGCCGTGCCCCACTACGTCGCGCAGCCCCCGTGCCCCAAGGCCACGCTCGCGCTGATCGGTCAGCTCGAGGACCTCCTCGACTGCTCCATCCCGCTCGGCGAGCTGCCCGACGACGCCCGGGCCTGGGAGCGCGGCGTCGACGAGCTCGCCGAGGAGGACGAGGACGTCGCCGACTACGTCCGCTCCCTCGAGGAGTCCCGCGACACCGCCGACCTTCCCGAGGCCAGCGGCGAGGCGATCGCGCGCGAGTTCGAGCGGTACCTCAAGCGGCGTACAGAGGACTGATCAGAGCAGCAGGCCCAGTGCCGCGTCGAGCACGGGCTTGAGGGTCGCGGCAGCGTCGGGGTCGCTGGTGTCGGCGAGTCCGTGCGCGGTGTCACCGAGGGTCGAGGCGACCCAGTCGTCGATGGCGGCGACGGCGGTGGGGGCGTCGAGGTCGTTGGCGAGCGCGGCGAGCACGGCGGCGACGACCGGCGCAGCAGGAGCGCCTGCGCCCAGGACGAGCGCCTTGCGCCACTGGGCGACGGTGTCGACCGCGTCCCAGAGCTGGTCGTCGGTCCACTCCCAGTCACTGCGGTAGTGGTGCCGCAGCAGGACGAGGCGGATCGCCATGGGGTCGACGTCGCTGTTGCGCAGCGCCGAGACGAAGACGAGGTTGCCCTTCGACTTCGACATCTTCTCGCCGTCGTAGGCCACCATCCCGGCGTGGGAGTAGGCCTTGGCGAAGGGCTGCCCGGGGTCGGCGACCTGCGCCTCGCCGGCGCACATCTCGTGGTGCGGGAAGATCAGGTCGCTGCCGCCACCCTGGACGTCGAAGGCGGTGCCGAGGTGCTCGAGAGCGATCGCGGTGCACTCGATGTGCCAGCCGGGGCGGCCGGGGCCGAATGGGCTGTCCCACGAAGGCTCGCCCTCGCGCTTGCCGCGCCAGACGACACAGTCGAGCGGGTCGCGCTTGCCCTCCCGGTCCGGGTCTCCCCCGCGCTCGCCGAAGATCCGCAGCATCTCGTCGCGCGACCACCCGGACACGTCACCGAAGGCCGCGTCGGCGGTGACCGAGAAGTAGAGGTCGCTCTCGACCTCGTAGATCGCGCCGGCCTCCTGGAGCCGGGTGATCAGGTCGATGACGAGCGGGATCGACTCGACGGCACCGATGTAGTGGTCGGGCGCCAGGACGCGCAGCGCCTCCATGTCGTGGCGGAACAGCTCGGTCTCGCGCTCGGCCAGCGCGACCCAGTCGACCTTGACCTTCAGGGCCCGCTCGAGCAGGGGGTCGTCGACATCGGTCACGTTCTGCACATAGGTGACGTCGTGACCGGCGGAGCGCCAGGCGCGGTTGAGGAGGTCGAAGGCGAGGTAGGTCGCCGCGTGTCCCATGTGGGTCGCGTCGTAGGGCGTGATGCCACAGACGTAGAGCCGGGCCGGGCCTTCCGGCCGGGTCTCGACGAGGCCGCCGGAGCTGGTGTCGTGGATCCGGACGGCGGGACCCGTGAGGGTCAGGTCTGGGACCTCAGGAGATGACCACGAACGCATGGCGGGCAGCCTATCCGGCTCAGAATGGCGGCCAGGGAATGACCGGGAACTCGTCGCGCGGCGAGGGCAGCCCGTCGGCCGCCAGCAGGCCGAGACAGCGGCGCGAGAACGCCTCGATCTCCCGCGTGGTGACGTGCTCGGACAATGCCTCGCCGAGCGCGCCGTCAACGGCCGCAAGCACGCGGCGTACGCCCGTCTGCTCGTCGGCGACCAGCCGCTCGCCGAGCCAGCCCCACAGGACCGTGCGCAGCTTGTGCTCGACGTGGAAGGTGAGTCCGTGGTCGACGCCGTAGCGGTGCCCGTCGGGCATCGGCAGCACGTGGCCGCCCTTGCGGTCGGCGTTGTTGACGAGCACGTCGAAGACCGCCATCAGCCGCAGCGGGGTCGAGTCCTCGTGGATCAGCGACACCTCGCGGTCGCGCGCATCGACACCGTCGAAGACGTGCCGGAAGCCCTCGGGGGTCCGCCCGGCCGGGACGAGGTCGACCGCGGACTGCGTCGGGTCGGGTTCCTGCCAGACCTGCACCATGCCCGGGCCGTGCGGCCCGTCACGCAGGATGGTGCGCGGGACGATGTTCCAGCCCAGCGCCTCGCTCACGAGGTACGCCGCAATCTCTCGCCCGGCGAGGGTGCCGTCGGGGAAGTCCCACAGGGGTCGCTCCCCCGCAATGGGCTTGTAGACGACGCGGAGACCGTCGATCTCGCCGACGAAGGTGGCGTTGGAAGCAGGCATCACCCGCCCGTGGAGCGTGAGCTCACCGTCGAGCGGATCGGTCACGGCTGTTGGGGCTCGCGACGACGGAAGCCGTTGGCCCGCACGCACAGGTGACCGTCGGGATCGAGCGGGTTGCCGCAGAACGGGCAGTCCGGGCGCCCGGCCCCGACCACGCTGCGGGCACGATCGACGAAGGCTCGCGCCCCGCCGGCGGTGAGCTTGACCAGGAAGATCTCGTCGGGCTCGGGCTCCTCGAGGTCCTCGTCGACCTGCTCCGGCGAAACGACGGCCGCCTCGGTGAAGGGGAACACCTCGATCACGATGCGCTCGATCGCGAGGTCCCAGGACAGCGTCATGGTGCCCGCGCGGAACTCCTCCTCGATCGGCTGCTCGAGCGGGTTGTTGTCGACCAGGTCGAACGGGGCGACGGCCGGGATCAGCGCGGTGTTCGCGGCGGCCTGCATGACCTCGTCGAGCAGCTCGTCGATGCGCTCGGCGAGCGCCTCGACCTGCTGCTTCTCCAGCGCGACGCTGGTGATCCGGGCGCCGTCGCGGGCCTGGAGGAAGAAGGTGCGGGCACCGGGCGGGCCGACCGTGCCGACGACGAAGCGCTCCGGCGGGTCGAAGGCGTGGACCAAAGGCATGCGATCACCCTAGCCAGCGGTGGTAGGGCCGGCTCCCCCACCGACCACAGCGTCGTCCGTCTTCTTGCGAGCCCTCCTGGCCGGCTTGCGTGCGGACGGCTGCGGCGTGAGCCACGACAGGTCGCCGGCCGACGTGTTGGTGCCGAGGACGTAGGGCCGCGCCTCGGTGTAGCGCACGATCGAGACCGACGCCGGATCCACGTGGATGCGCTGGAAGAGATCGAGGTGGGTGCCCAGCGCGTCGGCCAGGATCGCCTTGATCACGTCGCCGTGGCTGACGGCCAGCCAGACCGCCCCGGGACCGTGCTCCTCCTCGACGAGCCGATCGTGGCGTCGTACGGCCTCGACCGCACGGTCCTGCATCGCGCGCATCGACTCCCCGCCGGGGAAGGCGGCGGCCGACGGGTGGGACTGGACGACCTTCCAGAGCGGTTCCTTGGCGAGGTCCTTGATCGCGCGGCCCTGCCAGTCGCCGTAGTCACACTCGGTGAGCTTGCGATCGGTGCCCAGCGCCAGCGGCGTGGACTGTGCGGCGGCGATCACCCTGGCGGTCTGCTTGCACCGCTCGAGGGGGCTCGACACAGCGGCCGACAGCCGGACACCGGCCAGTCGAGCGGCCGTGGCGGCGGCCTGTTCGTGGCCACGATCGTCGAGCTTCACGCCCGGCAACCGCCCAGCCAGCACGCCGGAGGTGTTGGCGGTCGAACGACCGTGTCGAACGAGGATCACAGTTGCCATGGCGGCGACCCTAGTGGCACTAGCCTGACCGTTGTGATCGTCGACAACGCGCTCTACCACCAGGGTGTGCGCGTCCCCCTGGACAGCGACGACCCGAGTCTCGGGCACGCGCGGGTGCCCTGCGGTCTCGGCGACTTCCAGTGGATCGGCATCCACGACCCGACGCCCGACGAGCTCCAGCTGATCGCGGCCACCTTCGACCTGCACCCGCTCGCGGTCGAGGACGCCGGCGACTCGCACCAGCGCCCCAAGGTCGAGCGCTACGGCGACACGCTCTTCATGGTGCTCAAGACGCTCTGGTACGTCGATGAGTTCGACGCCGTCGAGACCGGCGAGATCAACGTCTTCGTCGGTCCTGACTTCGTCGTCACCGTCCGGCACGGCGAAGGGATCGACCTCGCAACGTCGCGACGCGACCTCGAGCAGCGCGCGAAGGTGCTCGAGCACGGGCCGATGGCGGTGATGTATGCAATCTGCGACCGCGTCGTCGACGAGTACGAGAAGGTCGGCGCGGCCCTCGAGGAGGACGTCGACGAGGTCGAGGAGTCCGTCTTCTCGCCCGCGCGCACCGACGACTCGGTCCGCATCTACACGCTCAAGCGGGAGATCGCGGAGGTACGCCGCGCCGTGATGCCGCTCCGGGAGCCGATGCGGCGCTTCGCCCTCGGCCACATGGATGGCGTCGACGAGGAGACGGCCACCTACTTCCGTGACGTCTCCGATCACCTGCACCGGGTCACGGAAGTCATCGACAGCCTCGACAACCTGCTCTCGACCGCCTTCGACGCGCACCTGGCGCGCATCTCCGTGCAGCAGAACGACGACATGCGCAAGATCTCGGCCGGCGCGGCCCTGGTCGTCGTGCCCACCCTGATCGCCGGGATCTACGGCATGAACTTCGACCACATGCCCGAGCTGCACTGGACCTACGGATACCCGTTCGCGGTGGTCTTGATGTTCGGCGTCTCCGGCCTGCTTTTCTGGTTCTTCAAGAAGTCCGGGTGGTTGTGAGCCCCACCCCGGCCCGGCCCCGGCTGGGGGCCTGGCAGGTGGTGTGGTGGTTCGGCTTCGTCAGCCTCGCGGCCGACATGGTCTACGAGGGTGCGCGCTCGATGTACGGCCCGCTCCTCGCTGCCCTCGGCGCCTCCGGGCTCGTCGTCGGGCTCGTGACCGGCGCCGGCGAGGCGGTGGCGCTGGTGCTGCGACTGGTGTTCGGCCCGGTCGCCGACCGCACCGGGCGCTACTGGTCGCTCACGATCGTGGGCTACGGATTGACCGCGGTCTGCGTCCCGTTGCTGTGGTTCGCACCCCGGATCGGCGCCGCCGGGCTGGCGTTCGCGATCGTGATGATCCTGCTCGAGCGGCTCGGCAAGGCCGTCCGCTCGCCGTCGAAGTCGGCGCTGCTCGCGCACGTCGCGGGTGCGGTCGGTCGCGGCCGCGGCTTCGGCGTGCACAAGGCGCTGGACCAGATCGGGGCCTTCGCCGGACCGCTCGTGGTGGCGGCGGTGGTCGCCGGCGCCTCGATCTGGGCGGGGATGGCCGTGCTCGCCATCCCGGGCGCGATCGCGATGCTGTTGTTGATCGTCCTGTGCCTGCGGGTGCCGGACCCGTCGGTCTACGACCCGTCGGCGCCCGCACCGGCTGCTCCCGGGGAGCGACGAGGCTGGTGGTCGGACGTGGTCGGGGCCGACCTGCCGCCCGTCTTCTTCCGCTACGCCTTCGCGTGCGCACTCACCACCGGCGCGCTCGTCACCTTCGGCATCATCGGCTACCACCTGACCGTCGACGGGCTCGTGCCGGTCGCCGCGGTGCCACTCGTGTACGCCGGCGCGATGGCTGTCGAGGCCGTCGCCGCGCTCGTCGTGGGCTCCCTCTACGACCGCACCGGCGCCAGGATCCTCTTCGTCGTGCCGGTCCTGGTGGCGCTCGTCCCGGCCCTGGCACTGGGTGGTTCGTTCGCGCTCGTCCTGGTCGGCGTCGCCGTCTGGGGATTCGCGCACGGCGTGCAGGACTCCACCATCAAGGCCGCCGTCGCCGATCTCGTCCCGGCGCAGCGGCGCGCGACGGCGTACGGCGTGTTCGCGGGCATCCAGGGTGTGCTGGCGATCGCCGGTGGCGCCGGGGCGGGCTGGCTCTACGACCGGTCGCTGCCCGCACTGGTGGTCGCGGTCGTGATCAGCCAGCTGCTGGCGCTGGCGCTGCTCGCGACCACCCTCAAGCGCTGAGCACGCCCACGGCGAGCAGGACCAGGGTCGCCGTACCGAGCACGACGCGGTAGAGCACGAACGGCGTGTAGGACCTGGTGGAGACGTAGCGCAGCAGCCAGGCGATGGCGGCGTAGCCGACGACGAAGCTGACGATGGTCGCGACCAGCGTCGGGCCCCAGCCGTAGGTGTTGTCGCCGTGCGGGATCTCCTTCAGCTCGAAGAGCCCGGCTCCGACGACGGCCGGGATGGCGAGCAGGAAGGCGTAGCGCGTCGCGGCCTCCCGCTCGTAGCCGAGGGCGCGGCCCATCGAGATGGTCGCGCCGCTGCGAGAGACTCCGGGGATCAGCGCGAGCGCCTGCGCGAGACCCATCAGGACCGCGTCGAGCAGGCTGATGTTCTCGATCGTCTTGTCGTTGCGCGAGAGCCGGTCGGCGATGCCGAGCACGATGCCCATCACGATCAGCGTGGTGCCGATGATCCACAGGTTGCGGAAGTCCTTCTCGATCACGTCCTTGAGCAGCACGCCCAGGATCACGATCGGCATCGAGCCGATGATGATGAACCAGCCCATCCGCGCGTCGAGATGCCCCCGCCACTCGGGCTTGAAGAACGCCAGCACCCAGGCCTTGCCGATGCGCCAGATGTCGCGCCGGAAGTAGATGAGCACGGCGAGCTCGGTGCCGATCTGGATCACTGCCGTGAAGGCCGCGCCGGGGTCCCCCCACCCGAAGAGCTCCGGGAAGATCCGCAGGTGCGCACTGCTGGAGATGGGCAGGAACTCGGTCAGGCCCTGGATGGTGCCGAGCACCACGGCCTTCAGCAGGTCTAACACGTCGCAGGAGCCTACGCGGGGCGAGATCGGCGAGCCGTGGGGGCTCGCTCGGCTCGCGTGGCTAATCTCGGCGCATGCAGCAGCGCGCACTCGGCTCCACGGGCCTGAAGGTCTCCCGACTCGGCCTCGGCACCATGACCTGGGGTCGCGACACCGACGAGCACGAGGCGCGCGACCAGCTGATCGCGTTCGCCGAGAAGGGCGGGACGCTGCTCGACACTGCGGCCGGCTACGGCGACGGTGCCAGCGAGGAGCTGATCGGCACCCTGCTCGGTGACGTGATCGGTCGCGACGAGGTCGTGCTCGCGACGAAGGCGGGCATCAGTCGCCGTACGGGCGAGAGGGTCACCAACACCTCGCGCGGACACCTCCTGACCTCCCTCGACGCGTCCCTCAAGCGGCTCAGGGTCGACCACGTCGACCTGTGGCAGGTGCACGTCTGGACCGACGACACCCCGGTCGAGGAGACCCTGACTGCGCTGGACTACGCCGTCTCGTCGGGCCGGGCGTCCTACGTCGGCGTCTCCAACTACTCCGGCTGGCAGACCGCGCAGGCCGCGACCTGGCAGCGGGCCGTTCCGGGCCGTACGCCGCTGGCGTCGACGCAGGTCGAATACTCACTGCTCGCCCGTGGGATCGAGCACGAGGTGCTGCCCGCCGCGGCCGCGCTCGGCCTCGGGGTGCTCCCCTGGTCGCCGCTCGGTCGCGGGGTGCTGACCGGGAAGTACCGCACCGGCACCCCGTCCGACTCGCGCGCGGCCTCGCCGCACTTCGCGGGCTTCGTCAACCAGTACCTCGACGAGCGCGGGCACGGGATCGTCGAGTCCGTGGTGCGTGCGGCCGAAGGCCTCGGTTGGACACCGCTGGAGGTGGCGCTCGTGTGGGTGCGCGACCGGCCCGGCGTGACGGCACCCATCGTCGGTGCGCGCACGGCCGCGCAGCTCGACGGCGCACTCAACATCGAGGAGCTCGCGCTCCCGTCCGAGATCATCGACGCCCTCGACGACGTGAGCGGAGACTGAACCATGGCTGAGCGATGAGCAGGGAGCACCGGCGCCCGCCCCGACCCGGTGTGGAGTGGGAGTTCGACACCCTGACCCTGCCGCGCGACTTCTCGCGCAACGTCGTGACGCGCATGCTCGTCGAGCGTGCCGAGCTCGGCGGCTGGGAGCTCGACCGGCTGCGGATCGGCACCGACGGCGTACGCCGCGTGGTGCTCCGCCGCAAGATCATCCGCCAGCGCCTGACGCTCTTCGGCTGACCTCAGTCGTGCGTCCAGCGCTCGCTCTGGGTGAGCACGTAGAGATACCCCAGCGCCGGCACGACCAGCACGGCTGCGATCCCGACCGCGATCAGCAGCGCCTGCAGCGTGGCCGGCGCGCCGGCCGCGTCCACGATCGTGACCTCGTCGACGAGCAGCCAGGGGTACTGCCCCACGCCCCAGCCGAGCACCACGGCACCCACGGCGAGCACGGCCCCGACACGGGCCGCGGCGTAGCGCCGCCGCCAGAGCAGCACCAGCGTCGCGGCCCCGGCGATCGCGGAGCCGATCATCAGCACCAGCCCCCGGCTCGCGAGGCCGTCGAAGAACGTCGGCGCATCCGCCTTCAGCGGCACCAACGTCTCGAAGACGAGCAGTCCGGTGACGATCCCGACTCCGAGCGTGCGGACCCGCAGGCCGGCCGTCAGTGAGTCATGGCTCCCACGCGCGGCGTCGGCGGTGAGGAAGCACCCGGCCAGGAACGCGCAGGTCCCGACGGCGATCAGTCCACCCAGGATCGAGGTCGGCGTGAGCCACGATCCCCAGAGGTCACCCGCACCCTCCGCCGGCACCCGACCCGACACGATCGCGCCGGCGGCTGCGCCCAGGAAGAACGGGGTGATGACGGACGAGGCGGCGAAGACCACGCCGAAGAACCGGGCCCGCGCCAGCGTTGCGGCGTACTTCCTGAAGGCGAAGCTGGCGCCGCGCAGCACGATCCCGAGCAGCGCCAGCAGGAGCGGGACGGCGAGGGTGCTCATCGTTGCCGCGAAGGTCATCGGGAAGGCGGTCCACCAGGTCACCAGGACGTAGATCAGCCAGACGTGGTTGGCCTCCCACACCGGCCCGATGCTGTGGTCGATCAGGGTGCGCGTCTCGGCGCCCCGCGCAGACCCACCGGCGGTGGCGTCGAAGAAGCCGGAGCCGAAGTCGGCGCCGCCGAAGATCGCATAGATCACCACGCCCGCGAACAGCGCGGCCGCGACGGTCAGCTCGAGGCTCACGGCGCCTCCGGTCCGTACGGCGACGGCAGGTCGTGCTCGCCGGCCCGCCAGCGTCGCGCCATGGAGCGGAGAGTGATGACCGCGGCGGTGGTCATGCCGGCGTACACGACGATCGTGCCGGTGAGGCTCCACCAGATCCACGGGCTGTCGCCGGCCGCCTCGGTCGTGCGCAGGACCTGCCAGACCACCCAGGGTTGTCGGCCCACCTCGGTGGCGATCCAGCCGGCCTCGAGCGCGATCACGGCCAGCGGCCCGGCGAGCACGGCGAACCGCAGGAACCAGCGGTTCTTCGTGAGGTCTCGTCGTCGCCAGCGAGCCAGCCAGAACAGGACGGTGGAGCCGGCCAGCAGGGTGCCGAGACCGACCATCGTCTGGAACGACAGGTGCGTGAGGTTGACGGGCGGGTGCTCGTCCTCGGGGATCGAGTCGAGCCCGGGCACCGGCTTGTCGAAGCTGTTGCGGGCGATCAGCGAGCCGATCTTCGGGATGTCGAGGTTGAAGCGGACCTCTCCGTCGATGATCACGCCGCCGAGTCGCAGCGGCGCCGGCTGTTCGGTCGTCTCGGCCAGCTCGAAGGCCGCGAGCTTGGCAGGCTGGGTCTCGGCGACCCGCAGGCCGAGGATGTGCCCCACGAACGGCTGGGTGATCGCGGCCACCGTGGCGAAGGCGAACGGCACCAGGAACCCCAGCCGGTGGTGGCGGTCGCGTCGGCCGCGCAGCATGCCGGCGGCGTACACCCCCGCGACGGCGAAGCCGACGACGACGTAGGCGCCGACCCACATGTGGGCGAACATCAGCCACACGCCGTCGTTGAACATCGCGGCCCACGGGTCGACGTCGGTGACGTGCCCGTCGACCATGCGGAAGCCGGCCGGGTTGTTCATCCAGGCGTTGACGGCCAGCACGCAGAACGTGCCGACGACGCCGGCGATCATCATCGGCAGCAGCATGAAGAGGTGGACGCGCGGTGGCATCCGGCCCCAGCCGTAGAGGTAGATGCCGAGGAAGATCGCCTCGATGAAGAAGGACAGGCCCTCGAAGGCGAAGGGCAGTCCGAGCACGTCGCCGAACGGTCCCATCAGCCCGGGCCACAACAGCCCCATCTCGAAGCTGAGCACCGTGCCGGACACGGCGCCGATCGCGAACAGCACCGCCGAGACCTTGGACCACCGCTTCGCAAGCTCCAGCGCATCGGCGTCGTCGCGCATCACGCCGCGCCAGTGCACGACGAAGATCATCGCCGGGAGGGCGACGCCGAAGCAGGCCAGGATGATGTGCCAGCCGAGGGAGATCGCCATCTGGTTGCGCGCGGGCATGAGGCCTGCCGGGTCAGTGGCGAGGGCGGTGATGATCTCTGCGGAGAGGTTCACGCGTCGATGCTAACCACTTCGTGAAAACTTTCACAAGCGGGGCTCCCCTGCCTCAGATGTCCCCGAGGAACCGGTCGAAGACGCGCGCGCCGAACTCCAACGCATCGACCGGCACACGCTCGTCGACGCCGTGGAACAGCGCGGTGAAGTCGAGGTCGGCGGGCAGTCGCAGCGGCGCGAACCCGTAGGAGCGCATGCCCAGCTTGTTGAAGTGCTTCGCGTCCGTGCCACCACTCATGAGGTACGGCGCCACGACGGCGTCCGGATCCTCCGCGAGCAGCGAGCGGGTCATCGCGGCGACCAGGTCGCCGTCGTAGGGCGTCTCCCAGGGCTGCTGGTGGGACAGGAAGTCGATCTCGATGCCGTCGCCGGCGAGCGCACGGAGGGTGTCGAAGAACTCGTCCTCGTAGCCGGGCAGGAAGCGACCGTCGATGTGCGCGGTGGCCTCGGTCGGGATCACGTTGACCTTGTAGCCCGCGCCGAGCTGCGTCGGGTTGGCGGTGTTGCGGATGACGGCGCCGAGCATGCGGGCCGCGCTGCCGAACTCGTCGATCAGCGCCTCGGCGTTCTCCGGTGTCGCCTCCGTGCCGGCGATGTCGGCGACCGCCGCGAGCAGCACCTCCATGGTCGGGGTCAGCCGGACCGGCCACTGGTGCGCGCCGATGCGAGCGACCGCGCCGGAAAGCCTGGTGACCGCGTTGTCCGCGTTGATCATCGAGCCGTGGCCGGCGCGCCCGCGGGCGGTCAGCTTCATCCAGGCCATGCCCTTCTCGGCCGCCTCGATCAGGTAGACCCGCCGGCCGCGCACAGTGGCGCTGAAGCCGCCGACCTCACCGATCGCCTCGGTGCAGTCCTCGAGCTCCTCGCGATGCTGCTCGACCAGCACCTCGGCGCCCTTGTGGCCGCCCGCCTCCTCGTCGGCGGTCAGGCAGATCACGACCTCGCGCTCCGGCGCCGCGCCCGCCCGAGCGCGCGCCCGAACGACGCTGAGCAGCATCGCGTCGAAGTCCTTCATGTCGACCGCGCCGCGGCCCCACACGAAGCCGTCCTTGATCTCGCCGGAGAACGGGTCGACCTGCCAGTCCTCGGCGGCGGCGGGTACGACGTCGAGGTGGCCGTGCAGGAGCAGCGGCGCTCGTCCGTCTCCCCCGCCCCAGCGCGCGACGAGCGAGGTGCGGCCCGGCTCGGGTTCGTAGAGGCGGGACTCGATGCCGACCTCGTCGAGCAGCGCTGCGGCGTACTCCGCGGCCTTGCGCTCCCCCGGTCCGTCACTGTCACCGTAGTTGCTGGTGTCGATCCGGATCAGCTCACGGCAGAGATCAACGACCTCGGCAGCGGGGTCATACGTCGGCTCAGACATGCCGACATCTTGCCCCACGGCAATGGCTACCCCGATTCAAGACTTTGCCCCCCGCTGCGTTACTGTTCTCCAGCACTCGTCCGGGTGGCGGAATTGGCAGACGCGCTAGCTTGAGGTGCTAGTGCCCGTATTAGGGCGTGGGGGTTCAAGTCCCCCCTCGGACACTGAGAAGGCTCCGGCTCCACGG
>JBDSPC010000275.1:0-4887 GCA_039914485.1 Nocardioides sp. | reverse complement strand
TGCCCGATCAGCTGTTGTGGCGAGACGCGCTGCAACGCGGTGTACGCCGACCAGCTCGACAGTCCCGGGCCACGGCCCGGCATCGCGCCGAACCTGCCCACCGCCTCGACGGCGAGGTCCTGGAGCCGCTGTCCCTCACCGTCCTGGTCGGCGAGCGCGGCCGCCAGCTCCTCGAGGAACGACGTGAGCGCCGCCCCGTTGTCCCGCACCCCGTCGGACTCCGGCTCCCCGGCGACACCGGAGCCGACCAGCCGTGGGTAGTAGAGGTCGAAGACCGCATCGAAGGTGACCCGCTGCGACTGCTTCTTGACCAGCGTTGCGGCGTACACGGTGCGCACGACGTCGCGATCGCCCCACCCGATGTGCCGCATCGCGTCGATCGCGTCGAGGCCCTCGGCGAGCGACACGGACAGCCCCGCCGAGCGCAGCGCCTCGACGAAGCCGATGTGGGTGTCGAGCAGGGTCATGCCTGGGCCGATCTCATTGTTGGGCCAGCCTCAGTTCCTTGACCGCGCGCGTCTGGTCGGAGGCGTGCTTGAGGACGACGCCGAGCGTGCGCCGGATGGCCTCCTCGTCAAGGTTGCCGATCTCCAGCGCGATCAGGGTGCGCGCCCAGTCGACGGACTCGGCGATCGAGGGCGCCTTCTTCAGCTCGAGCTCGCGCAGCCGAGCGACCACGTCGACCAGCTGCTTCGCGACGGCGTCGTCGAGGCCGGGCACCTGCGAGGTGACGATCTCGCGCTCGCGCTCGGCGTCGGGGTAGTCGAGGTGCAGGTAGAGGCAGCGGCGCTTGACCGCCTCCGACAGCTCACGGGTGGCGTTGGAGGTGAGTACGACGAACGGCCGGCGGGTCGCGGCGACGGTGCCGAGCTCTGGGATGGTCACCTGGAAGTCGGACAGCACCTCGAGCAGCAGGCCCTCCACCTCGACGTCGGTCTTGTCGACCTCGTCGATCAGCAGCACGGTCGGCTCCTCGCGACGGATCGCGGTCAGGAGCGGGCGGGTCAGCAGGAACTCGTCGGTGAAGATGTCGTCGTGGGTCTCGTTCCAATTGTGGCCAGTCTGGTCGCCCACTGAAGCCGCCTGGATGCGGAGCAGCTGCTTCTTGTAGTTCCACTCGTAGAGCGCGCGGGCCTCGTCCAGGCCCTCGTAGCACTGGAGGCGGATCAGCTCGGCGCCCGTCGACCGGGCCACCGCCTTCGCCAGCTCGGTCTTGCCGACGCCGGCCGGGCCCTCCACCAGCAGCGGCTTCTCGAGCGCGCCGGCGAGGAAGGCGGTCGTGGCGGTGGGGACGTCGGCGAGGTAGCCGGCCTCGTGCAGGCGGGCGCTGGCGTCGTCGGGGCTCCTGAACCAAGTCACCCGGCGCAGCCTAGCCGTCAGCCGATTGGCGGAGGAGGCGGGATTTGAACCCGCGGTAGCTCTCGCTACGACCGCTTTCAAGGCGGTTCCGATAGGCCGCTCCGGCACCCCTCCTCGCCGAACCGTCGAGCAGAGCGAGCTTGGTTCGGCGGCACGAATATACCGGCGGCGCAGCCGCGCGGCGCCTTGGGGGGCCGAAGGCCCGGTCTACTCCGAGCCGCCCAGCTCGATCTCGACGTCGTCGTAGGCCAGGTCGTGCAGGCGTTGCAGGTGGTGGTTGATGTCGGTGAGCAGGCGCAGGCCGTGATCACGGACCTCGTCCAGGTCGGGGCTCTCGAGCACCTGCGGTCCGAGCTCCCCGATCCGCGCCAGCAGCGCTCGCCGCTCGCGCAGCGCCGTACCGCGACGGGCGCTCAGCCAGGCCTCGTCGGGGTGCTCCGACTCGCGCATCAGCAGGTCGCGGACCCCGGTCATGCGCTGCCGCACGGTCCACCGCCAGTTGCCCGTGGCAACGCCGCCGGCCTCGCGCGGCGCATCGAGGGCACGGTGCAGGTCTGACAACACAGCCGTGGCACTCGTCATCGCAGCCTCCCGGACTGGTTCCGTTGACAGTGGGGTGGAACTTCGAGTGTGACCCGCGCCACAGGTCGGGACAAGGGCTGAGTTGGCGCAACCTCGGCTGCGTGTGTTCAATCCTCTCGTGCCGTCCGAATATCGAGTTGCTCCAGCCGTCGCCGCCCGACTGATGGGTGTGCTGCTGATCGCGATCTCGGTGCTGGTCTTCATCACCACCGGGCTGGTCGCCTTCCTGGACCTGCACACCGCGCTCCTCCTCATTCCGGCCGTCCTGGGCATCGGCGCCCTCGTCGCGGGCGCGATCGTGCTCTCCCGGCGCGGCTGGGTCGTGCGGCTCACCGACGACGGCTACCGCGTCCAGTGGGTCCGCGGGGTGGGCGTACCAACCGCGCGGTGGAAGGACGTCGAGGACGCCGTCACCACGACCTCGGCCGACTCCCCCGTGGTCGTCCTGCGCCTGCGATCGGGCGGCACGACCACGATTCCGGTCGAGATGCTGGCCGGCGATCGCGAGGAGTTCGTGCGCGACCTGCTGGGCCACCTGCAACGCGGCCAGCGCCACCGCAAGCTCTGAGCGGGTGCGATTCGGCAAAGCCCGGACGCGCCTAGTAACCTCATCCCTGCTCTGGCTGTGATGCTCGAGCATGGAGGCGTCGCCTAGTCCGGTTTATGGCGCCCGCCTGCTAAGCGGGTTCAGGCTAATCCCTGTCGGGGGTTCAAATCCCCCCGCCTCCGCCACTCTCTGGCCCTCCTCCGCGAGGGCCAGAGCTCATTTCGCCGACCTTGCGAAATCGTGCAATGCACAGACTCGCAGCGGCAGCCATGATGCCCATCCGGGCCGGTACGGCGACAATGATGACGACTCTCGGACCGTGCTGCGCAAAAAAAGGATGAGAAAATGAACTCCGGACGACGTATTTCCGCTGTGGTCCTGGCCGCGGTTCTGTCCATGGGGGCCATTGGACTCAGCGCCGGTCCTGCCGAGGCGATGAAGGACACCACGTGGCCGACACGCTCCTCGGACACGACGTGGCCCACGCTGGCGGACACCACCTGGCCCACACTGACCGCCCCCATGGCGCCCACCGACACCACCTGGCCCACCCGCTGATCGCCTGACTCAGGCGCTCTCGCCGGCTTCGTCGACGTCCTCCTGGTCCATGGCCAGGGGCACGTCGCGACCGGTCACGCCGCGTCGTCCCATCTCGTAGCCGAGCTGGAAGCGCGAGTCGACCTCGAACTCCTTCTTGAGCTCGGAGACATATCCCGCGTAGGTGCGCGGGCTGACGCCGAGCCGCTTGGCGGCGACCGGGTCGGAGTGCCCGCCGATCAGCATCCGGATCGTCATGTCCCTCTGCTCGGCCTCGATCGCGCGCACCAGGGGCGTGTCGCGGCTGGTGAAGGGCCGCGCCCGCTCCCACGACCGGTCGAAGATGTCGACGAGATAGGCGACGAGTGACGGTTCGCGTACGGCGAGGGCGACCGACTCGCCGGAGCTGCTGCGCCCCGGCACGATCGCGATCCGCCGGTCGACCACGATCAGCCGGTCGAAGAACTCGTCCAGCGTGCGCACGTGCGCGCCCTCGGCGGTCACGGCGGCGACGTACTTGTTGGTGGCGACCTGGCGCCGGGCGGAGTGCTGGTAGAGCGTACGCATCATGACGCCGCGGCGCAGGGCACCCACCTCCCGCTCGATCGCGTCGGGCAGCTGGTCGATGGCGCGGCCGGTCTGCGGCTGGGCGGTCAGCAGCTCCTCGGACGCGTCGGCCACCACCGAGGTGATGTAGGGGGCGATGGCCTCACCGCGGAGCTCCGCGAACGGCCCACGCAGGGCCTCGGGCGAGCGTCGCCACGCGTGGGAGAGCCCCTGGAAGGCCTTGGCCCACTGGGCAGACTCGGCGAGCAGCTCGGCTCCCTGCTGGCCGAGCGGGGAGACGACGCGGGACTGCACGATCGACGGGTCGACCGGCACCCAGCGGCGCTCGGCCTTGTCGAAGGTGACCAGGCCGATCTCCTTGAGCAGCGCGAAGGCGCCGGCCACGTCGCCGCCGTCGTGGATGCGCGCGTCGTCGGCGGGCACGCCGGCCGAGCCGACCAGCTCCTCGTAGAGCTCGGAAGCGGCCGTTTCGAAGACGGAACGCTCATCAGGCCCGTAGCTCACGCGAACCACCTCCCTGTCATGACCGGCCGATCTTTCCACAAAGACGACCCCGGCCCGCCGGGATCGAAAGATCCCGACGGGCCGGAGTGGCGATGTTGCGGCTGGCAGGTGGATCAGACGCCGAGGCGCTCCTTGAGCACGTCGAGCTCGGTCCAGAGCACGGACGGCAGGTCGTCGCCGAACTTCTCGAACCACTCGGTGATCTGCGGGATCTCGGCCTTCCACTCCTCGACGTCGACCGCCAGGGCGGCCTCGATGGCCTCCGGGGTCATGTCGAGGCCGTCGATGTCGAGCGAGCCCGGCGCCGGCACGTGGCCGATGGGGGTCTCGACCGCGGCGGCGGTGCCCTCGAGGCGCTCGATGACCCACTTGAGGACACGGCTGTTCTCGCCGAATCCGGGCCACAGGAACTTGCCGTCCTCGGAGAGGCGGAACCAGTTGACGTAGAAGATCTTGGGCATCTTCGACTCGTCGTTGTCCTTGCCCATGTTGATCCAGTGGCCGAAGTAGTCACCGGCGTTGTAGCCGATGAACGGCAGCATGGCCATCGGGTCGCGACGCACCAAGCCGACCGCACCGACCGCGGCGGCGGTCGTCTCCGAGGAGAGCGTGGCGCCCATGAACGTGCCGTGGGTCCAGTCGCGGGCCTCGGTCACGAGCGGGATCGTCGTCTTGCGACGGCCGCCGAAGAGGATCGCGTCGATCGGCACGCCGCGCGGGTCGTCGTACTCGGCAGCGAGCATGTCGCACTGCTTGATCGGCGTGCAGTAGCGGCTGTTCGCGTGGCTGGA
>JBDSPC010000273.1:0-14004 GCA_039914485.1 Nocardioides sp. | reverse complement strand
GCCACGACGGTCGCCTCGGTCGGGCCGTAGGTGTTCCACACCTCGCGGCCCTCGGCCTGCAGACGCAGCGCCAGCTCGGGCGGGCACGCCTCGCCGCCCATGATCAGCAGCCGCACCGTGGCCAACGCCTCTGCGGGCCAGAGCGCGACGAGCGTAGGCACGGTCGAGACGACGGTGATGGCGTTGGCGACCAGCCACGGGCCGACGTCGATGCCGCTGCGCACCAGCGCTCGAGGCGCCGGGACCAGGCAGGCGCCGTAGCGCCAGGCCAGCCACATCTCCTCGCAGCTCGCGTCGAAGGCGACGGACAGGCCGGCCATCACCCGGTCGCCGGGCCCGATGGGTTCCTCGACGAGGAACATCCGCGACTCGGCGTCGACGAAGGCAGCGGCGTTGCGGTGGGTGACCGCGACGCCCTTGGGCTTGCCGGTCGAGCCGCTGGTGAAGATGACCCAGGCATCGTCGTCGGCCCCGGGGTTTCGTGACGGCCGCTGCACGACCTCCTCAACCGCCGAGGGGTGGTCGGAGGTTGAGGAAGGCGCGCTGGCGCCTGTCACGGAACCCCGATGCTCGAGGCGCGCTTCGATCCGCAGGTCGTTGCCGATCACCGCGACCGCGCCGGACTGCTCGAAGACGACGCGCGCGCGTTCGTCGGGGTCGTCGGCGTCGACCGGGACGTAGGCCGCGCCGGCACAGAGGATGCCGAGGATGGCGACGTAGAGGTCGGTCGTGCCCGACTTGATGCGGACGCCGACCTTGTCGCCCACCACGACGCCGATCTCGTGCAGCTCGGCCGCGACCTGGTCGGCCGCCTCCGCGAGCTCGGCGTAGGTGAGCACCGAGACACCGCTGTCGACGGCCGGGGTCTGCGGCGCGAACTCGACCACCTCGCGGAAGATGTCGACCAGGGTGCGGGGCGCAGGGGCGCGGTGGCTCGCGAGGAGCTCGGGCAGCATCGTCGGGAGTGGGGTCGGCACGCGCGCATTGTGAGGCATCCGGGTGACCAGCAGGTGTCGTGATGGTCCGGCGGACCAAGGCTTCGTGAACACCTGCCGATACCGTGCAGTTCGGCTGGCCGTCGTCGCCGGCGGGCTTCCATGCTGGGGATCATGAGGTATGGCGAGGAGCACGGCCCGCTGGCGATCGCCCACCGTGGCGGCCTGGCGCTCGGCCCGGAGAACACACTGGCCACCTTCGCGCGGGCCACCGCGCTGGGGGTTCGCTACCTGGAGACGGACGTCCACACCACGAGAGACGGCCACCTGGTCTGCTTCCACGACGCGACGCTCGAGCGGGTCACGGGCGCACCCGGCTCAGTCGCCGACCACACGTTGCCCTCCCTGCGCCGGCTGCGCGTCGCGGGACGCGAGCAGATCCCGACGCTCGCCGAGGCGATGCTGACCTTCCCGGACACGCGGTTCGCGATCGACCTCAAGGACGAGGCGGCCGGACCGGCCCTCGTCGCCCTGTTGCACGCGAACCCGTCCTGGGCCGCACGGATCTGCATCGCCGGCGCTTGGTCCAACCGACTGCAACGGGTCCAGCAGGCCGTGCCGCACGTGACGACGGCACTCGGTTGGCGGGCCTTGACCACCTTGATCGCCGCTTCACGTTCCTACGCGCGCCCGCCGGCTCGCGTTGCCTCCGGGACGTTCGCGCACGTGCCGCTCCGGCTCGGCCGCGTCCCCATCTATGCCGAGCGGGTCGTGCGTCGCGCCCACGCACTCGACATCCGCGTCGCCGTCTGGACCGTGAACGACCAGCCGACCATGCACGCCCTGCTCGACGCAGGGGTCGACGCGATCATCACCGACCACCCCGACCTCCTCCGGGAAGTCCTGATCGCACGGGGCCAGTGGGCGCCGCTCGCGGGTCGCCGTACGGCGAAAGCCTGATCCACCTGACGCACGTCTGACGAGGGCAGGGCCCCTGGAGCGTGTCCGGGGCCCTGCTGTCGTACGGCGCCTGGTGTGGCGCCGAGTCTGTTCGACTCAGTACTTGCTGTGCTCGCCGTAGTAGTCGCCGTGCGAGGTGCGCGACGCGTCGTCGAGCTGGTCGGAGTCGAAATCGGGAGCCGACTTGATCTGCTCCTTCGTCATCTGCACGTACACCTTGTCGTTGTCGTGATCGACGTTGGTGATGGCACCCGCGGGCACCAGACGCTTCTTGCCGAAGATCCAGAAGCCGGTGTCGACGACGACGTAGGACAACGACGCCTCGTCGTTCTTCTTGTCGATCTTGCCGATGGATCCGTCGGTGGCTTCCACGTCGTAGCCGACCACGTCACCGCCCGTGCTCCACTGGGAGTCGCGGTAGTTCCAGGTGTTCTCAGTCATCTGTCCACCTCCTCGGACACCGCCACGTTGGGGAGTCCGATTCCCCACGCTAGGCGTCCGCAAACCGAGGCGGTACACCCTGTGGTGGACACCCCGAAGGGGGTTGCTCCACCACGTCCCACTTGATTCTTAATACCCCCTAGGGGTATGTTCATGGCATGGCCCACGAACACAGCTATGTCGCCCACGGCACCAAGGACGCCCACCTCAAGCGCCTGAAGCGCATCGAGGGACAGGTGCGCGGGATCTCGCGGATGGTCGACGAGGAGCAGTACTGCATCGACATCCTCACCCAGGTCTCCGCCGTCACCCGCGCCCTCCAGGCGCTCTCGCTCGGACTGCTCGACGAGCACCTGGAGCACTGCGTCGTCGAGGCCGTCCGCCAGGGCGGCGACGAGCAGGCCGTCAAGCTCAAGGAAGCCAGCGACGCCATCGCGCGCCTGGTCAAGTCATAGGAGTAGTGATGAACACCGAGACCTTCACCGTCACCGGCATGACCTGCGGCCACTGCGTCGCCAGCGTCACCGAGGAGATCAGCGAGCTCGCCACCGTCGAGTCCGTCGACGTCGACCTCGCGACCGGATCCGTCACCGTCACCAGCAGCCAGCCCCTCGACCCTGCCGCCGTCCGCGCGGCCGTCGAGGAAGCCGGCTACGCCGTGTCATGAACACCCCCACGCGCCTCGCGATCTTCGCGCTCGGCCTGACTGTTGCCTTCGGCGCAGCCTGGGGAGTCGGTACGGCGATGAGCCCCGTCCTCGACGAGCCGGTCGCATCTCACGACATGGGAGCTTCCGAGACGTCGCACGGCGAAGCCGCCCACCTCCCCGGCGGGCTCGTGGTCAGCCAGGACGGCTACGCCCTCGCCCTCGAGGAGACCACCTTCCGCCCGGGCACCCGGCCGCTGGCGTTCACGATCACCGGCCCCGACGGCCACCCGGTCACCGACTACGACGTCGAGCACGAGAAGCAGCTGCACCTGATCGCCGTACGCCGCGACGGGTCCGGCTTCCAGCACGTGCACCCCGTCCTCGACGCCGACGGGACGTGGCGCATCGAGCTCGACCTGGTGCCCGGTGCGTGGCGGGTCTTCGCCGACTTCACCCCCGCCGGCGGCGAGGGACTGACGCTCGGTGCGGACGTGACCGTCCCCGGGCGGATGACGACCACGCGTCCAGCCCCGACCACGATCGCCGAGGTGGAAGGCGGCTACACCGTCACCCTCACCGGCGACCTGGCCGCCGGGTCGTCCAGCGACCTCACCGTCAGCGTCGAGCGCGACGGCGTACCGGTCACCGACCTCGAGCCCTACCTCGGCGCCTTCGGTCACCTCGTGGCCCTGCGCGCCGGCGACCTCGCCTACCTCCATGTGCACCCGGAGGACAGCGACCCCGGCCCCGACGTGCCGTTCGTCGCCGAAGTGCCGAGCGCCGGCGACTTCCACCTCTACTTCGACTTCCAGCACGACGGCGTGGTTCGTACGGCCGAGTTCTTCGTGACTGCTTCCTCAAGTGCGGAGGGTGAGCACGGTGACGACCACTGACGTCGAGCTCGCCATCACCGGCATGACCTGCGCGTCCTGCGCCAACCGGATCGAGCGCAAGCTCAACAAGCTGGAGGGCGTCACCGCGTCGGTGAACTACGCGACCGAGAAGGCTCGTGTGCAGTTCCCCGAGACCGTCACGACCGACGACCTGCTCGCCACGGTCGAGTCCGCGGGGTACGCCGCAACGCTCCCTTCAGGTTCACGCGAGGTCGAAGTCCAGCAGACCGACGAGGCGCTCGTCCGCCTCGTCGTCTCCGCCGTGCTCACCGTGCCCGTCGTCGCGATGGCGATGGTGCCGGCGCTCCAGTTCGAGTTCTGGCAGTGGCTCTCGCTGACCCTGGCCGCGCCGGTCGTCGTCTGGGGCGGGTGGCCGTTCCACCGCGCCGCGTGGGCCAACCTGCGCCACGGCACCGCGACCATGGACACACTGATCAGCGTCGGCACGATCGCCGCCTTCGGCTGGTCGGTCTACGCGCTCTTCCTCGGCACTGCCGGCACGCCCGGCATGACGCACCCCTTCGAGCTGACCATCGAGCGCGGCGACGGCGCGGGCAACATCTACCTCGAGGCCGCCGCTGGGGTCACCACCTTCCTGCTGGCCGGTCGCTGGTTCGAGCACCGCGCCAAGCGGACGGCGGGCGCTGCCCTGACCGGCCTGCTCAACCTCGGCGCCAAGGACGTGGCCGTCCTGCGCGACGGCGTCGAGGGCCGGGTGCCGATCGACTCGCTGGTCGTCGGTGACACCTTCGTGGTCCGCCCGGGCGAACGCATCGCCACCGACGGCGTCGTCGAGTCCGGCAACAGTGCCGTCGACCTCAGCCTGCTCACCGGCGAGCCCGTTCCGGTCGAGGTCGGCGTCGGCGACTCCGTCGTCGGTGCCAGCGTGAACGCCGGCGGTCGCCTGGTCGTCCGGGCCACGAGCGTCGGCGCGGACACACAGCTCGCCCGCCTCGCGCAGTTGGTCGAGGACGCACAGACCGGCAAGGCGCCCGTGCAGCGGCTGGCCGACCGGGTCTCCGGGATCTTCGTGCCGATCGTGCTGGTGCTCGCCATTGCCACGCTGGGCTTCTGGCTCGGCAACGGGGCCGGTGCACCTGCCGCCTTCACGGCCGCGGTCGCCGTACTCATCGTCGCCTGCCCGTGCGCCCTCGGCCTCGCGACCCCGACGGCGCTGCTGGTCGGCACCGGTCGCGGCGCCCAGCTCGGCATCGTGATCCGCGGACCGCAGGTCCTCGAGTCCACCCGCGCGGTCGACACGATCGTGCTCGACAAGACCGGCACGGTCACGACCGGCCAGATGAGCGTCCTGTCGGTGACCACCGTCCCCGGCATCGACCACGACGAGGTGCTCGCCCTCGCCGGCGCTCTGGAGCACGCGTCCGAACACCCGATCGCGCGAGCCATTGCGGCCTACGCCCAATCCACCCTCACCGTGTCCGACTTCCTCGCCAAAGGCGGGGTCGGGGTCATCGGCACCGTCAACGGCCGGTCGGTCTTCGCGGGGCGCCCTCGACTGGCGGCGGACGACAGCCCGGTCGCCGATTCGGATGTCGGGCGCCGCCAGTTGCCGGAGAGTCGGCTGAAGGAAGCGATCGAGGCGGCGTACAAGGACGGCGCGACTCCGATCGAGGTCGGCTGGGACGGCCGGGCGACCGCGATCATCGCCGTCGCCGACACCGTGAAGCCGACGTCCGGGCAGGCCATCGACGAGCTCAAGGCACTCGGCCTGACGCCGATCCTGCTCACCGGTGACAACCGCGCCGCCGCCGAGAAGGTCGCTGCCGAGGTCGGGATCGACACCGTGATCGCGGGCGTGCTCCCCGAGGGCAAGGTCGCCGTGATCAAGGACCTGCAGGCCCAGGGCAAGGTCGTGGCGATGGTCGGCGACGGCGTCAACGACGCGGCGGCGCTCGCCCAGGCCGACCTCGGCCTGGCCATGGGCACCGGCACCGACGTCGCGATCGAGGCCAGCGACCTGACCCTCATGCGCGGCGATCTGCGCGTCGCCGGCGACGCGATCCGGCTGTCGCGGCGCACGCTGGCCACGATCAAGGGCAACCTGTTCTGGGCGTTCGCCTACAACGTCGCCGCGATACCGCTCGCCGCCGCCGGCCTGCTGAACCCGATGCTGGCCGGCGCCGCGATGGCCTTCTCCAGCGTCTTCGTGGTGACCAACAGCCTGCGCCTACGCGGATTCCGTACGGCGGTGGGCCAGTGAACGCGCGCAACGCGATGGCCGCCAGTGCCACCCTGCACTGCCTCACCGGCTGCGCGATCGGGGAGATCCTCGGCCTGATGATCGGCACCGCCGCCGGCTTCAGCAACACCGCGACGATCGCGCTGTCGGTGGCCCTGGCCTTCGTGTTCGGCTACCTGCTGTCCACGCTGCCGCTCGTGCAGGGCGGCGTCGCATTCGCGGCCGCGCTCAAGGTGGTGCTCGCGGCGGACACGCTGTCGATCCTGACCATGGAGGTCGTCGACAACGCAGTGATGGCGCTCGTGCCCGGTGCGATGGAGGCCGGCCTGGTCAACCCGATCTTCTGGCTGTCCATGATGCTCGCGCTGTCGGTCGCCTTCGTGGTGGCGTTCCCGGTCAACCGGGCACTGATCGACCGCGGCAAGGGGCACGCGCTCACCCACGGGATGCACACCGGGCACGACCGGCGCGGGCCCACCCTGCAGACCGGCACGCTTGCGGTGGGAGTCATCGCCTTCCTCCTCGGCGGGCTGGTCGTCTCGATCGCCGATGAGCTCGAGGGCGCGCCTGCGCCGCCTGCGCACGGGGCATCCAGATAGTTGCCAGGTGGATACGGGTGACAAACTCTGACCGAGCGAGCGGCGCGGGCCGTTCCACACACGCGGGAGTGCACATGGGCCTGATCGATCTCTTCAAGCCGAAGCGCGAGCAGATCAAGGCCGCGCGATCCGCACTGGACGCCGCCAACGACCCGACCGTGGACGAGGGTGCCGCCAGCCAGGCGATCACCAAGGTCATGGACATGCTGCTCGACATCGGCCTCGACGGCCGCGGCCCGATCAAGTCCGCGGCCCAGGTTGCGAGCGCGGCGAAGAAGGAGAAGGGCTCGCGCGAGGAGGCGATCAACGCGGTCGCCCGCGGCACGATGTACCGCGGCGCCTTCGGTGGCTTCGTCACCGGGATCGGCGGCTTCGTGACGATGCCGATCGCGCTGCCGGCCAACGTGCTCGAGTTCTATGTGCAGGCGACTCGCATGGTCGGCGCCATCGCGTCCTTGCGTGGCTACGACATCCAGGACCCGCGGATCCGCACCGCCGTCCTGCTCACCCTCGTCGGCTCGAAGTCCGACGACGTGCTGAAGAAGGCCGGCATGGCGACCGGCGGCAGCCGCGTCACCTCTCTTGCCCTGCGCAACATGCCGCCGGCGGCGCTGATGGTCGTCAACAAGGCCATCGGCTTCAACCTGATGCGCGGCGTCGGCACCAAGGTGCTCGGCCGCCTCGGTCGTGGAGTCCCCGTGGCCGGTGGTTTCTTCGGTGCTGGCGTCGACGGCTACATGATGAAGAAGATCGCCGACCAGGCCATGAAGGAGTTCCCCGACATCACCGGAGGTTGAGCAGGCCGGCCGTCGGCGGTTGAGGAGGTCGCGCAGCGACCGTCACGAAACCAACGACGCGATGGAGTCGCGTACGGCGTCGGCCTCCTCGGCCACGGTGTCCGCGTCGACCAGGTCGCTCGCCTGAGTCGTGAGCAGCTCGGCCCAGCGATCGATCGTGTCGTCCGCAAACCCGCTCGCGTAGAGCGACTCGGTGAGATCGGCCTTCGCCTGCTCCACGAGGTCGGCCCACGCCTCGACCTCGGTGAAGCGCTCGACCAGCACGTTGGAGCCACCGGGGCCGCCGCGCATGCCGTCCGGCATCCCGTCCGGCCGCTCCCCCTCGGGGAAGTCCGTCGGCATGTCCGTCGGCATGTCGCTCGGCATCCCCTCGGGACGCTCGCCGAACTCGCCGGCGCCACCCGGCCCACCCATCCGACCCATCCCACCGAACGCCAGGTTGTGGTCCCAGGCGACGACCGTGAAGCCGCCGGTCTCCGCGTCGTAGCGGAGATAGGAGTTGTTGCCCGGTCCGTCGATGTCGTCGGTGTTGCCGACCAGGTCCTCGAACGCGAGGTAGCGGGCGAACGCCTCGACATCCAGGCGAGACGCGAGCTCGTCCTCGAACTCCGCGTCGGTGCTGTTGTTCAGGAAGTCGAGGAAGTCGATCAGCGGCGTCAGGTCGTCGTCACCGGTCTCCTGGTCGAAGATGTCGGTGTAGGAGTCAGGGTCGGTCCCGCGATAGGTCCAGTCGCCGCCGGCCTCGGACTTGTAGAGCAGCCCGTCGGTGGTGAAGTTCTCGAACTCCCACGCCTCGTCCAGTGCCTGCACCACCAGCCGCAGCTGCGCGTCTCCCCCGTTGACCGAGAACGACGTCGCGACCGCGTGCTCGCCGGCCAGCCCCGCCTCGGCCAGCAGGTCGAGGGCCACGGCCTCGTTGAGCGCCGTCTCGGAGTTGTTCGACCTGACCACGAAGTCGGTCCAGCCGTCGAGCGCCTGCCCGTCGACGTACTCGTCCAGACGCAGCAACCACGGCAGCTCGGTCGGGTCCGCGCCGTCCTCGACGCCGCGGAGCGAGGAGTTGCCCTTGAGTCGCATCCCGACCTGCTCGAAGGTGGTGCCGTCGATCGTGACCGTGGCCTCGATCCAGTCCTTGTCGCCGGTCTTCCGGTAGGTGTCGATCATCGCCGCCACGGCCGCGTCATCGACCTCGACCGAGATGTCGTGGAGCGTCTCCGAGTCCCAGACCCCGGTTCCGTCAGCCACCTCGACGGCGGCCGTGGACACGCCGCTCGTGGCGGCCCTGTCCGTGTCGTCCGAGCCGAGCGCGAACGCGGTGCCACCTCCTCCGAGTGCGAGGACGGCGATGGTGGCGACGATGGCGGTACGGCGACGAGTCATGCCGGGAAGGCTCGCGGCCGCACCTGTCGCCCGCCTCGACGGAGGCTGTGCTCAGCCTGTGGGTCGGGTGCGCACCAGCCACGCCAACCCGAGGAAGGGCAGCACGAGCGGCAGGTAGCCATACCCCTGTCCGTACGCCGACCAGACGGTCGCGTCCGGGAAGAGCTCGGGATCCAGCACTGTCAGGGTCCCGACCGTGAGCACGCCGACGAGCTCGAAGCCGACGGCCGCCCAGGCGAGCCGGCGCGGGGCCGGACCGACCTCCGCGAGCCCGAGGGTGGCCGCGATGTAGACGAGACCGGCCACCGCGGAGAGGGTGTAGGCCAGCGGCGCCTCGGAGGCTTGAGTGGCCAGTTGGACGCCCGAGCGCGCGGTCGCCGACAGCGCGAACACGGCATAGATCGCGACCAGCGCCCGGCCGAGCCCGGACTTGGTGGACCCCTCAAAACCCGCCTCAGCCATGGAGCTGCACCACGCGGACGACGAGGAAGGCCGTGGTCAGGGCCGCCACGATCAGCACGGCGGTCGCGCCACGGCTGCGCTCGGCCAGGGACCACAGGACCCCGACGGGCAGCACGATGAGCGCCGCGACCAGGTAGCCGATGAACGTCACCGGGCTGGCCACGTCGTCGTCGCCGACCACCTGGCCGATGCCGATGACTGCCTGCACGACGAACCCCAGCTCGAGCAGGCCCGCCAGCCCGACGAGGGCGTTGTCGGGGCTGCGGTCGAGGGCGACGTACACGCCCGCAGCGACCGCGAGCAGCAGCGAGGCGACGATCAGGATCGTCTGGAGGGGCTCGATCACCTTGAGATTCTGACAGGATCGATCGGTGGCTCAACGGTGGGTGCTCCATGTCGACATGGACCAGTTCCTCGTCGCCGTGGAGCTCTTGCGCCGCCCCGAGCTGATCGGCCTGCCCGTCATCGTCGGCGGCCGCGGCGATCCGACCGAGCGGGCCGTGGGGTCGACGGCGTCCTACGAGGCACGCGCGCGCGGCGTCCACTCGGGGCTGGCGCTCAAGCTCGCCGTACGCCGATGTCCCGAAGCGGTCCTGCTGCCGGTCGACTTCCCGGTCTACGAGGCGGCCTCCGCAGAGGTCATGGCGACCTTGCGGGCGTACCCGGGCGCGATCGTCGAGGTGCTCGGCTGGGACGAAGCGTTCGTGGGGGTCGAGACGGACGACCCGCACCGGACGGCCCTGGAGATCCAGACCGCAGTGTTCGCGAAGACGCAGCTGCACTGCTCGATCGGGATCGGCGACACCCTGGTGCGGGCGAAGATCGCGACCGACTTCGGCAAACCCCAGGGCACCTACTTCCTGCACCGGGACAACTGGCTCGACGTGATGGGGCACCGCCCGACGACCGCCCTGTGGGGTGTCGGCACCAGGATCGGGCAACGGCTGGCGGCGATCGGGCTCGAGACGGTCGCCCAGCTCGCGGCCAGTCCCGAGGAACCGCTGGTCGAGGCGTTCGGGCCCAACACCGGTCCACACATCGGGCGGCTCGGCCGCGGTGGCGGGCGGGCGTGGCCCGACGACACGCCCTGGGTCGCGCGGGCGCACGGCCGGGAGACGACCTTCCAGGTCGACCTCGTGAGTCGTGACGAGGTCGCGGCCGCCCTGCGCGAGCTCGCCGATCGGGTGATCGAGGACCTGAAAAAGGAGGGCAGGTCAGCCGTTCGCGTCCACCTCAAGGTCCGGTTCGCGCCGTTCTTCACCCACACCAAGGTCCGCAAGCTGGCCGGGCGGACGATGGATCCGGCGGTCGTGGCGGACACCGCGCTGGCGCTCTTCGATGCCCTCGGGGACGACCGCCCGGTGCGGCTGCTCGGCGTGCGCGCGGAGATGGAACCGCCCGAGGGTGGCTACTGATCGAGGTTTGGGCTCAGGCCTCTGGAGGTACGTAACCCCCATCGACGCCCAGGGCCGTGCCCGGGAGAATTCAGAGGGGAAACGATGACCGACAACGACTGGAGCGCCCAGCTTCGCAACGACAGCATCAACCAGCTGGAGAAGATCCAGCAGATGCAGAAGGATCTCGCACAGGTCAGCGGCGAGGCCGAGGCGGCCCGCGGTCTGGTGAAGGTCCGCGTCACGCCGGCCGGGATGCCGACCCGACTGCACCTCGACCCGGAGGCCACCCGCCTGCCGGCCGACGAGCTGTCCGCGGCCATCCTCGCCGCGATCGGCGATGCCACGGTCAAGGCGTCCGAGCAGATGCGCGCCATCGTCGGAACGGTCATCCCCGCCGACGACCTCGACGCCATGATGCGCGGCACCGTCTCCGACGGCGATCGCGAGAGCGTGCGCGAGCAGCTCGACGCCTTGCGCGCGGAGGTGCAGTGATGTCCGAGTTCTACGTGGAGTTCGCCGTCATGGAGGGTTCCTCCGAGGACCAGATGTCCGCTCGCGACTCCGTCCTCGATGTCGAGAAGGAACGCGCCGGCGCCACCATCCCGCACGGGTCCCTGGGCACCATCGTCGACGCCGAGGCGATCCAGTCGGCCTTCGACGACGCCACCCAGGCCACCCAGGAGACGCTGGACGCGATGGCCGAGGCGTGCACCTCGACCTCCGACCTCCTGGACGCCCTCAAGACCTACTTCATCGCCGTCGACGAGAACGTCGCCGAGCGGTTCGACGCCCTGGCAGGAGGTGCCTCATGAGCGGCAACGAGTCCAAGACCGAGGAGTGGATGTCGGGGTTCGCCGACATGATCTACTCCCTGATGAAGCCCCTGCTCCGCCCGCTGACGGACAAGTGGGACTCGGTGACCGGCGACGCCCAGGCGGTCTACGACACCGCCGGCAAGTGGAGCGGCATGGCCGAGAACATGCGCGGGATCGCGCTCTTCCAGCGCGACGCCGCGACGGCCACCACCGACGGTTGGATGGGGCTGTCGGGTGACGCCTACCGGGCCGCGGTCGACGAGCTGGCCACCTCGATGGAGGACATCGGCAAGCAGATGGACGGGGTCAAGGGCTTCCTCGACGACGCTGCCACCCAGGTCCAGGAGGCCGAACAGCTCTGCCAGGACCTCGTCTACGAGCTGGTCGAGTGGGCCGCGCTCACCCTCGCCGTGAGTGCCGCGACCGCGATCGTCACGCTCGGTGCGTCCGCGGCCGCCGGGGCTGCCGCGGCGGCTGCCAAGGCCGGAGTCACGGGCGTCAAGATCGCCAACGCGCTCCGCAAGCTGGCGACGGCACTGCGCAAAATCGCGGCCGCCATCAAGGCCTACAAGGCGTGGCTGAAGGGTCAGAAGTTCCTGGTCAAGCAGATCGTGAAGCGTGGCGTGGAGCGGCCGCTGCTCAAGGCCGCCACCGGCCTCGACGGGGACTTCAAGACGCCGGTCCTGAGCCTGCTCGACGTGAAGTACGACCTGCCGAACGTGCCCGGGGTCCCGGCGTCACCCTGATCGGCCGCGCAGCCATCCGACCGCCAGCCGGACGGCGTACAGGACCATCACGACGACCACGAGAGCGGCTCCGGCGATGGCGCCTGAGATCGCGCCATCGCTGCCGTTGACGAGATAGCCGATGAGGCCCGCGGGCACCATGACGACCAGGAACAGGGCCACGAACTTCAGCTCGTCGCCGATGTCGTCGCCGAACATCCGCAGGATCTGGCGGGTCTCGCTGGGCCGGTTGTCCTCGCGCTCCGTCATGGTTCGAGGGTAACGGCGCTCACTCCTGCTCGTGGATCGGCACCTTCGGCAGCTTCTTCACCTTGCGGCTGCGCTTGCGGCGGGCCGGGATCATCGACCGCATCTCCTCGAGCTTGCCGAAGCACAGCAACCGGTCGTCCGACTCGAGCACGACGTCCTCGCGCGGGTTGGGGATCACCGAGGCGCCGCGGTGCAGGGTGAGCACCGAGATGTCGCGCTCACGCAGGCCCGAGTCACCCAGCGTCAGCCCGACGATGTCGGCGTCGCCGTGGACGAGCAGCTCGGCAACGCCGTACCCCGTCGAGACGCTGAGCCGCTGCCGCACGTCGATCTGCGGGAAGGCGACCTGGTTGTCGATGTGGTCGATGATCGCGCCGGCCACGTCGAGGTTGGTGGCGGACTCGATCCCCTCGAGACCGGGAGAGGAGTTCACCTCCATCACCAGCGGGCCGTCGTTGCCCTCGAGCATGTCGACGCCGGCCACCCGCAGGCCCATGATCTGGGCAGAGCGCACCGCAGCCTGCTCGTAGGCCGGGGTGAGCTCCACCGGTTCGACCGTTCCGCCGCGGTGCAGATTCGACCGGAACTCGTCGCCGACCGCTACGCGGCGCATGGCGGCGACCACCCGGTCACCCACGACGAGGGCACGGATGTCCCGCCCGCGGCTCTCCGAAATGAAGCTCTGGATGAGCACGTTCTGTTTGGTCGAGTGCAGGGTTTCGATGATCGCCTCGGCGACCTTCTCTTCCGGGGCGAGAATGACGCCGATACCCTGGGTGCCCTCTAGGAGCTTGATGACGACCGGGGCGCCGCCGACCCGCTCGATCGCCAGCCGAACATCCGCCCTGCTGTGCACGAAGGTTGTGGCTGGCATGCCGATGTTGTGGCGGGACAGAATCTGCGTCGCCCGCAACTTGTCGCGAGAGTTGGTGATGCCGTTCGCCGTATTGGGTGTGTAGACGTCCATCTGCTCGAATTGTCTGACCACCGCGGTGCCGAAATAGGTGACCGAGTTGCCGATTCGGGGGAGGACCGCGTCGTAGTCGGAGAGCAGACGGCCGCGATATTGCAGGTCCGGTTCAGCCCCGGAGAGGTCGATGGCGAAGCGGAGCGTGTTCAGCACTTTCACTTGGTGGCCGCGCTGGACGGCTGCGGCACGCAGACGCTGGGTCGAATACGCTTGCGGGGCGCGCGAGAGGATGGCCAGTTTCATCGTGTACCCCTGCCATGATGGTGAAGTGAGTTCTGACCTCCATTCAAGCACGATCGTGGGCTGGCGCGAGTGGGTGACCCTGCCGAGCATCGGCATCCCCTGGATCAAGGCGAAGCTCGACACCGGGGCGCGCAGTTCCGCGCTGCACGCCTTCGACATCGAGGAGTCGGCCGATGGGGCCCGGGTACGGTTCAAGGTGCGGCCATGGCAGCGCTCGGGGGCGGACGTTGTCGAGGTGGACTGCCCGATTCATGATCGCCGGGACGTT
>JBDSPC010000263.1:0-6021 GCA_039914485.1 Nocardioides sp. | reverse complement strand
CACTACGGCGGCCTGCGCTCCTACATGCCGATCACGTTCCTGACCTTCGCGATGGGCTACCTCGCGATCATCGGCTTCCCCGGCTTCTCCGGCTTCTTCTCCAAGGACAAGATCATCGAGACCGCGCTCGCGGAGAACCCGATCATCGGTCTCTGCGCGCTGCTCGGTGCTGGCATCACCGGCTTCTACATGACGCGACTGATGCTGATGACGTTCTTCGGTTCAGAAAGGTGGGGCGTGGACTCTGATGGGCACCGCGTGCACCCGCACGAGTCACCCAACGTCATGACCTTCCCGCTGATCGTGCTCGCCGCGCTGTCCGTCCTCGGTGGCGTGCTGCTGCTCGGTGACTTCGTGGTCGAGTTCCTCGCCCCGGTCACCGGAGTCGCGGAGCACCACGAGCCGCCGCTGCCCGCGATCGTGATCACGCTGATCGTCGTGGGAGTCGTCGCCATCGGCGTCGGCGCCGCCTGGTTCCTGGTCGGCAGGCAGGCGATCCCGCGTGAGGCACCCAGCGAGGTGTCCTTCGCGACCAGGGCCGCTCGCGCCGATCTGTACGGCGATGCCATCAACGAAGGCCTGGTGGTGGCCCCCGGCAGGTCGCTGACGACCGGCCTCGCGTCCTTCGACCGGTTCGGCGTGGACGGGGTGATCGAGGGCGGTTCGGCCGGTGTCGGTGCCCTCTCCGGTGTCCTGCGCCGGGTCCAGAACGGCTTCGTCCGCTCCTATGCCCTCTCCCTGCTCGGCGGCGCGCTCCTCGTCGTCCTGGCCCTCCTGGCGGTGAACCTCACGTGAGCGATCTTCCCGTTCTCTCCGTCCTGATCGCGATCCCCCTCCTGGGCGCGGTCGTGACGGCCTTCCTCCCGGCCGCGACTGCCCGGCTGGCCGGTCTCGGCTTCGCCGGAGCGGCGCTGCTGTGGGCTGCGATCGCCGCGCTGTCGGCGTACGACCTCGACGGCGGCATGCAGCTGACCGAGACGCATGCCTGGATCGAGGCGCTCGGCGTTCATTACGCCCTGGGCGTCGACGGCCTCGGCCTGCTCATGGTGCTGCTCACCACGCTCCTGGTCCCGATCGTGCTCGCCGCGTCGTGGCACGAGGCCGACGACGAGGGCAACAGCGGCAGCCGCACCTTCGTCGCCTGGGTGCTGGCGCTCGAGGCGATGTCGCTGGCGGTCTTCACCGCGACCGACGTGTTCCTCTTCTACGTCGTCTTCGAGGCGACGCTGATCCCGGCCTACTTCCTGATCGGCGGCTTCGGCCGCTCCGGTCGCGGTCGCGCGGCCACCAAGTTCCTCATCTACCAGCTCGGCGGCGGGCTGATCATGCTCGCCTCGGTGATCGGGCTCTACGTCGTCTCGTCCAACTCGGGCAAGCCGTCGTTCCTGCTCACCGACCTGGCCGCGCTCGACATCGACCCGATCACGCAGCGCTGGCTGTTCGTCGGCTTCTTCGTCGCCTTCGCGATCAAGGCGCCGATGTTCCCGGTGCACACCTGGCTGGCCGACACGACCGAGAAGGCCACCACCGGCACGTCCGTGCTGCTCGTCTGCGTGCTCGACAAGATCGGCACCTTCGGCATGCTGCGCTTCTGCCTCGGGCTGCTGCCCGACGCGTCGCAGTGGGCCACGCCGCTGGTCGTCGTGCTCGCGCTGATCTCCATCGTGTACGGCGCACTGGTGGCCATCGGACAGGACGACCTGTTGCGCCTGATCGGCCTGACCTCGCTGTCCCACTTCGGCTTCATCGTGCTCGGGATCTTCGTCTTCTCCAGCCAGGGGATCTCCGGCTCGATCCTCTACATGGTCAACCACGGCATCGGCACCGCCGCGCTCTTCCTGGTCGCGGGCTACCTCGTCCGTCGTCGCGGCACCGCCTCGATCAAGGCGATGGGCGGTGGCGTCGAGAAGGTCGCCCCGGTCCTGGCCGGCACGCTCCTGATCGCAGGCCTCGCGGCCTGCGGCCTGCCCGGCCTCTCGCCGTTCGTCTCCGAGATGCTGGTCATCATCGCCGCCTTCAACCACGCCTGGTGGGCCGGTGCGATCGCCGTCACGGCCATCGTGCTGGCCGCGATCTACGTGCTCTGGGCCTACCAGCGCACCATGACCGGCCCGTCGGAGCTGCAGGTCGGCGTCATGCGCGACCTCGACGCCCGCGAGGTCGGCACGCTCGCGCCGCTGCTGCTCGCCCTCGTGCTGTTCGGCTTCTTCCCGATGCCGTTGCTCGACGTCATCAATCCGCACGTCACCGACATCATGAGCAACGTCGGTGTCACCGACGCGCCGCCGACCGTCACCTCGGTCGACTCGCAGGGAGGCCACCCGTGACCGACTTCGTGAAGCCCACGATCGACTACTTCGAGCTGTTCCCGCTCCTGGTCGTCTTCGGCGTCGCCTGCCTCGGCGTGCTGGTCGAGGCGTTCGCGCCGCGCGCCGCCCGCTACGGCGCCCAGGTGCTGCTGTCGCTGGTCGGTCTGGTGGCCGCGCTCGTCAGCGTCGTGCTGATCGCTCGCGACGCCGAGGTCTACGCCGACGGCTCCGCCCGCGGCATCCTCGCGGTCGGCGGCACCATCGCGGTCGACGGACCCACGCTGTTCCTGTGGGGCCTCATCCTCGTGCTCGCCATCGCGGGCGTGATGCTCTTCGCCGAGCGCCACCTCGACGGCGGGGTCTCGGCCTTCGCCGGCCAGGCCGCCGCGCTGCCCGGCTCCGAGGCCGAGCGAGAGGCATCGGCCAGGGGCCTGGACCACACCGAGGTCTACCCGCTGCTGATGTTCGCCGTGTTCGGCATGCTGCTCTTCCCGGCGTCCAACGACCTGCTGACGATGTTCGTCGGCCTCGAGGTCCTCTCGCTGCCGCTCTACCTCCTCTGCGGGCTCGCGCGCCGTCGTCGCCTGCTGAGCCAGGAAGCAGCCCTGAAGTACTTCCTCCTCGGCGCCTTCTCCTCCGGCTTCTTCCTGTACGGCGTTGCGCTGGTCTACGGATTCGCCGGCTCCATGGACTTCTCCGACATCAACGAGTCGGTCCGCAACGACACCGGCAGTTCCGCGCTGCTGCTCATCGGCATGGGGCTGCTGACGGTCGGCCTGCTCTTCAAGGTCGGTGCCGTGCCGTTCCAGGCCTGGACCCCCGACGTCTACCAGGGCGCCCCCACGCCGGTCACCGCCTTCATGGCGGCCGCCACCAAGGTCGCCGCGTTCGGTGCGATCCTGCGCCTCTTCTACGTCGCCTTCGGCGCCGACCGCTGGTCGTGGCAGCCGATGATGTGGGTCGTCGCGATCCTGACGATGCTGGTGGGCGCGCTGCTCGCGATCACCCAGACCGACGTGAAGCGACTGCTGGCCTACTCCTCCGTGGCGCACACCGGCTTCATCCTGACCGGTGTGCTCGGCGTGCAGGCGACCAGCGACCTCGCGCCCGGCGAGCTGAGCGCGCTGCAGGCGGTGCTGTTCTACCTTGCGACGTACGGCTTCGCGACGCTCGGCGCCTTCGCCGTCGTCAGCCTGGTCCGCGACTCGGCCGGTGAGGTCACTGCCCTCGACCGTTGGGCGGGGCTCGGCAAGGAGTCGCCGATCGTGGCGGGCGTCTTCGCGTTCTTCCTGCTGGCGATGGCCGGAATCCCGCTCACGTCCGGCTTCGTCGGCAAGCTCGCGGTGTTCTCGGTGGCCCTGGCCGCCGGCGCCTGGCCGGTCGTCGTGGTGGCGATCGTGGCGAGCATCATCGCGGCCTTCCTCTACATCCGGGTGATCAAGGCGATGTACTTCGACGAGCCCGTCGGCGACGGTCCCAGCGTCGCCTACCCGTCCGTGCTCACGGCCACCACGATCGCGTTCGGTGCCGCGGCCACGCTGATGCTCGGCATTCTGCCGGGGCCGTTGCTGGATCTCGCGGGGCTTGCGGGACAATTCCTCAGGTGACCACCTCGTCAAGCCCCCTGGCGCTCCCTGTCGACGACGCGGAGCTCTCTCAGCGTCTGGCCGAGCGCCTGGTCAGGGTCGAGGAGATGCTCGCCGGCTACTGCGAGGGCCGCACCGAATACGTCTCGAAGGCCGCCGCGCACCTGATGGCCGCTGGCGGCAAGCGCTTCCGGCCGCTGCTGGTCCTGCTGGCCGCGGAGACCGGTCCGACGCCGGACGCCGACGAGGTGCTCACGGCCGCGTGCGTCGTGGAGCTCACCCACGTCGCGTCGCTCTACCACGACGACGTCATGGACGAGGCCGACCTGCGGCGTGGTGCCGACACGGCCAACGCGCGCTGGGACAACCACGTCGCGATCCTCACCGGCGACTTCCTGTTCGGCCGTTCCTCCGAGCTCACCGCCGACCTCGGCCCCGATGCCGTCCGCATCCAGGCGAGGACCTTCAACCGTCTCGTCGAGGGGCAGATCCTCGAGACCGTCGAGCCCGGGCCGGGCGAGGACCCGCTGGCCCACTACCTCGAGGTGGTGGCCGGCAAGACCGGCTCGCTGATCGCGACGTCGGCGCACTACGGCGCGATGTTCGGCGGCTCGTCGCCGGAGGTGGTCGAGGCCCTGCGGGCGTACGCCGAGATCGTGGGATCGACCTTCCAGCTCTCCGACGACATCCTCGACATCGCGTCCGAGTCCGACGAGTCGGGCAAGACCCCGGGCACCGACCTGCGCGAGGGCGTGCCGACGCTGCCGGTGCTGATGGCCCGTGCCTCGACCGACCCGGCCGACGCGCGCCTGCTCGAGCTGATCGACGCCGACCTCACCGACGACCAGCTGCACGCTGAGGCGCTCGACCTCCTGCGCAAGCACCCCGCGATGGAGGAGGCCCGCGCCTACGTCGTCGCCCAGGCCGAGACCGCCAAGTCGCTCCTCAGCGTCCTGGAGCCGGGCTCGGTCCGGACCGCTCTCGAGTCGTTCGCCGACATCGTCGCCACCCGCTCCAGCTGAGCGAATCTCGATAGTCCGTGACGAACGGACCCTCAGATCGCGGATCGGGGGGTCCGTTCGTCACGGACTATCTCGGGTAGCCGGAAGAGATCAGCAGGCGCTGGCGGCTGTGACGAGCCGCAGCTGGACCCGGCGGTGGTTGATCGTCTCGACCGTGAAGATCACCAGCGCGACCCAGACCAGCCCGAAGCCGATCCAGCGACCGGCCGGCATGTCCTCGTGGAACAGCAGGACGCCCAGGGCGAACTGGATGATGGGCGCGAGGTACTGCAACAACCCCAGCGCGACGAGCGGCACCCGGATCGCGGCGGCGCCGAACAGGATCAGCGGGATCGCGGTGACGATGCCGGTGGTGGTGAACAGCAGCGCGTGACCGGTGCCGTGGCTGCCGAAGTTCGACGCCCCGGTCGCGGCCAGGAAGACGATGTAGGCCAGGGCGATCGGCGCGAGGACCAGCGTCTCGATGGTGAGGCTCTCCACCGGACGCACGTTGGCCTGCTTCTTCGCCAGGCCGTAGGAGCCGAACGAGAACGCCAGGATGAGTGCCACCCACGGTGGCCGCCCGTAGTCGATCGTCAGGACGACCACGGCGACGGCAGCGATCCCGAGCGCGATCCACTGGAGGCGCCGCAACTGCTCGCCGAGGATGAGGACGCCCATCATCACGGTGACCAGCGGGTTGATGAAGTAGCCGAGAGCGGCCTCGACCACGCGCTCGTTGCTCACGCCGTAGATGTAGGTCGCCCAGTTGAACGAGATCACCACCGCTGCCAGGGACAGCAGGGTCAGCTGCCGCCGATTTTTGAGTACGGCGCCCACCGCTGCCGTACGGCGCAGCGCGACGACCAGGATCGCCATCGTCAGCGCCGACCACGCGATCCGGTGGGCGAGGATCTCCACGGCGCCGGCCGGCTCGAGCAGCGGCCAGTACAACGGGAACAGTCCCCACAAGGCGTAAGCGGCCGCGCCGAAGATCAGTCCCTTGCGTGTGTCTGGCACCCTCGGAGTTTAGGTCGCACGTCCGACAACTGATCCTTCACCGACGGCGTCTACCATGCAGTCGTCTTTTGTCACACGTCCCAAGGGGGAACCATGCGGATCATC
>JBDSPC010000159.1:0-4395 GCA_039914485.1 Nocardioides sp. | reverse complement strand
GAGCGGCAGGCCGATTCCATCCGCTCCCCGGCGGCCGACGCGGAGGGGTAGGCCTTCCCGGGCAGGTCGACGGACGAGGCAGCGACCCACGCGTGCTTCGCCGAGCAGGGCACCCGCTTGAACGACGCGGCATCCGGCGGCGCCGTACCGCACATGGCGAATCGGTCCGAGGAGCCCACGAGGCCCGCCGACGATCTGGGCAGGGCTGCCAGCCGACCGGCCGTGGAAAGAGCGAGCACGTCGCAGCGGAACCAGTCCGCCCCGGCGGCGGCCTCCTCGACCGACGGGGTGAACCAGACGGCCTGCACCATGCTCAGACGAAGGTCCTCGGGTGAGCCGCCGACGTGGTCGCCCAGCAGCTCGGTGCAGGTCGAGGCGACGACGGACTGCACCGAGGGGGAGTCCACGGCCATGAGATGGCCGCCGGAGACGAGGGACAGTCGGCCGATCTTGTAGGTCTGGGACGTGTGCTTCTTCTTGCACGACACATCGGTCCCGCCGATCACCGGAGCGACCGCCTGGTCGAAGCTCAACCGGTGGCAGCCGTTCTTCACCGGACGGGGTACGGCGGCGATGGTCGGCGAGGGCGCCGCAATCGACGAGGAGGGTGAGGGAGTGGGGGTGGCCGCGGGCGGCGCGGGGTCGCTGCAGCCCGCGAGCAGGAGCACCACCAAGGTGACGAGAAGCGCTCTCATGTCGTCGTCCAGGCCCAGCAGATCGAGCGCCGGTTGCCGGTCTTCCACTCGGCCTCGTGGAACCACGTGTAGGCGAACTTGTACTGCAGCGGGTAGTCGAGCCAGGCGCTCACCGAGGTGTCGCAGAAGTCGCGCGACTTGACCTCGACGAGCCGGTCACCGGGGTAGGGGTCCTTGTCGGCGCCGACCTTGATCGTCGTCACCGCGCGCCAGGTGTGTTCCTCGCTGCACGGGACCCGCGGGGCGCCGGGCACCGCTTCGCCGTCCACGCACGCCATCCACTTGTCCTCGGGCACGCCCGACGACATCAGGCCCTTCGCCGTCGTGGGCAGCAGCACGAAGTCACCGGCGTCCTCGGTGCCGCCGACGAGGTCGCATCGATACCAGCGCGCGCCGTCGTCCCACGCCTCCTCGGACGGCCGGAACCACGCCCACGACAGGATCGTGCGCAGCGCCATGCTCTCGTCGGCGCCCAGGAACTTCATGAACGCCTGCGAGCAGGTGCGATAGGCGAAGGCGCCGATGTCCGCGTCGTCGTACGCCGCATCGTCGAGCTCGGAGGGCAGCGGACCGACCGCGTAGGTCTCGGCCGTGTGGTCCTGCAAGCAGTCGACGGTCGGGGCGGCGTTGGCCGAGGCGGCGACGTCACCGGGCTCGAGCAGGCGGCAGGCGCCCAGCTCGGGAGCCGTGACGGAGTCGACGTCGGGCTCGTCGCCCGCACTGCATCCCGCGAGCACGAGGGCGATCGCGGCGATGGGAAGGAGAAGCAGGCGCATCCGTCTTCCCGTCTCGTCACTCGCTCAGCAGCGCGGCGATCGTACCTCCGAGCTCGTACGCCGCAGCGCGCTGTTCATCGCCGACGTCACCGAGAATCTCCAGCACGGAGGCCGACTGCTGCCAGCCGAGCGCCTGCACGATCGACTGGACCGACCGCACGGCGCCGGTGGTGTCGTAGCGCCCGTGCACCCAGAGCCCGTAGGGCTTCCGGCCGCCGGTGACAGAGCCCGCCGACCCGTCGTCGGCCAGCGCGCCGCCCGCCTCGAGGAAGATCGTGTCGAAGAAGTGCTTGAGTGCGCCGGACATGTAGCCGAAGTTGGCCGGCGTGCCGAGCAGGTAGCCGTCGGCGGCCAGCACGTCCTCCGAGCCCGCGTCCAGCGCCGTACGCACGACGACCTCGACCCCCTCGATCGAGTCGTCCCCGGCGCCGGCGACCACGGCGTCGGCCAGTGCCTGCACCGAGGGTGTGGGGGAGTGGTGGACGATCAGCAGGCGAGCCATTCCCCCAGACTAGGCACGACGCACCCCGCTCCCGGGCGTAGCGTCGGGTCCCGTGACGTTCGAGGTGACGGGCGAGGCGTACGACCGGTTCATGGGTCGCTACTCGCGCCCGCTCGCCCACAGCCTGACGGACTGGCTCGACGTACGAATGGGGGAGCGTGCCCTCGACGTCGGGTGCGGGCCGGGCGCGTGGACCGAGCGCCTCGTCGAGCGGCTCGGGGCCGAGCGGGTCTCGGCGATCGATCCGTCGGGTCCCTTCGTGGAAGCGTGCCGCGCGCGCTTCCCAGGCGTCGACGTGCGCCAAGGAAGGGCCGAGGCCCTGCCGTACGCCGACGACCACTTCGACGTGGCAGGCGCCTGTCTCGTCGTGCACTTCATGGCGGACCCGGTGGCGGGCATCGCGGAAATGGCCCGCGTGACCCGACCGGGCTGCTGGGTCGGCGCGACGGTCTGGGACCTGGCCGGGCGTCGCGAGCCGATGGCCACCTTGTGGAACACACTTGATGACGTCGACCCCGGTCATCCGGGTGAAGGCACCCTCCCGGGCGGTGCGCAGGGGCAGCTCGTCGAGTTCATGGTGGCGGCGGGTCTGCAGGACGTCGAGGGCACCGAGATCGCCGTCACCGTCACCCACCCGACCTTCGAGGAGTGGTGGGAGCCCTACCTGCACGCAGTCGGTCCGGTCGGAGAGGTGATCGCGGCTCTCGACGACGACGGGCGCACACGTCTCAGGGACGAGTGCCTGCACCGGCTGGGACCCGGCCCCTTCGACCTGACCGCGGTCGCGTTCGCCGTACGAGGTCGTGCATGAGACAGGGGAGGCGAGCTGTGCGTGACGGGTCTAGGCTGTCCTCATCATGACGCGCAGCCTCCTTCTTCGCTGCCGCAGCGGGGCCTGACCAGCCGGACCCCTCGCTGCGGAGAGTGTGTGCGCGCCGGCACCACCCACACCAGTTCGAGGACACCGTCATGATCTCCAGCAGCCCCGCACACGATCGCAATCCGCAGCAGCCGAGCGGCATGCCGCACGAGCGCTACGAGCCGTTCATCCCGGTCGACCTGACCGACCGCACCTGGCCCACCAAGCGCATGAGCCAGGCTCCGCGCTGGTGCGCCGTCGACCTCCGCGACGGCAACCAGGCCCTCATCGACCCGATGAGCCCGGCCCGCAAGAAGAAGATGTTCGAGCTCCTCGTGAAGATGGGCTACAAGGAGATCGAGGTCGGCTTCCCGGCCGCGAGCCAGACCGACTTCGACTTCGTGCGGATGCTGATCGAGGAAGACCTGATCCCCGACGACGTCGTGATCCAGGTGCTCACGCAGGCGCGCGAGGAGCTGATCGAGCGCACCTACGAGTCGCTGAAGGGTGCCAAGCAGGCCATCGTGCACCTCTACAACTCGACGTCCACGCTCCAGCGGCGCGTGGTGTTCGGTCTCGACGAGGACGGCATCCTTGACATCGCCGTCCGCGGTGCGGAGATCTGCAAGAAGTACGAAGAGCTGGTCCCCGGCACCGAGATCTACTACGAGTACTCGCCCGAGTCCTACACCGGTACCGAGCTCGAGTACGCCGTCCGCGTCTGCAACGCCGTCATCGACGTGTGGAAGCCGACCGCCGACAAGCCGGTCATCATCAACCTGCCGGCGACCGTCGAGATGGCCACGCCCAACGTCTACGCCGATTCCATCGAGTGGATGGGCCGCCACCTGCGCAGCCGCGAGTTCGTGATCCTCTCCCTGCACCCCCACAACGATCGGGGTACGGCGGTGGCGGCGGCCGAGCTCGGCTACCTCGCCGGCGCCGACCGGATCGAGGGGTGCCTGTTCGGCAACGGTGAGCGCACCGGCAACGTGTGCCTGGTGACGCTGGGGCTCAACCTGTTCACCCAGGGCATCGACCCGCAGATCGACTTCAGCGACATCGACGAGATCCGTCGGACGGTCGAATACTGCAACCAGCTGCCCGTCGCGGAGCGCCACCCCTACGGCGGTGACCTCGTCTACACGGCGTTCTCGGGAAGCCACCAGGACGCGATCAAGAAGGGCTTGGAGGCCCTTGAACGCGACGCCGCGCGAGCGGGAGTGCCCGTCGATGAGCAGCCCTGGGCCGTTCCCTACCTGCCCATCGATCCCAAGGACGTCGGGCGAACCTATGAGGCGGTCATCCGCGTCAACAGCCAGTCCGGCAAGGGCGGAGTGGCCTACATCCTCAAGAACGATCACAAGCTTGACCTGCCGCGGCGCGCGCAGATCGAGTTCTCCCGGGTCATCCAGGCGCACACCGACGCCGAGGGCGGCGAGGTCAGCCCCGAGCAGATCTGGGCGACGTTCTCGGCCGAGTACCTCGAGCGCGAGGCGCCGCTCAAGCTCGACTCCGTGCACACCTCCAGCGCCGCGGGGGAGAAGGACCAGCTCACCGTCG
>JBDSPC010000156.1:0-7828 GCA_039914485.1 Nocardioides sp. | reverse complement strand
GCGAGGCTGCCGACGCTGGTGGACCTGCTGTCGCTCGTCGCGGGGAGGGGGCCGCCGTGGACCATCGCGTGGCCCACCTCGACGCCGGTCGGCCAGCCGTTGAAGAGGACGCGTCCGGCCTTGAGCTCCAGGACCGGGAGCAGCTGCTGAGCTGCTTCCTTGTCGGCGGGCGCGTAGTGGACGGTCGCCGTGAGCTGACCCTCGAGGCCTTCAAGGCTCCGTGCCAGGGCGTCGATGTCGTCGTACCGGACGATGACCCCCGAGGCGCCGAAGACCTCGTCGGTCACGCCGTCGAGAGTCTTGCTCTCGCTGACGATCGGCGCGGGCGCGTGCTCCCCGACCGCTGTTCCTTCACCGATCTGTGCCACCCCTGCTTCTTCCTTCAGCTTGCCGGTGCCTTCCGCGAACGCGTCGGCGATGCCGGGCGTGAGCATGGTCTGACCGGTGGTCCCGGTGACCGCCTCGGCGGTGGCCTGCACGAAGGCGTCGCCTTCCGGGCCGGTCGGGAGGAAGAGGAGGCCGGGGTTGGTGCAGAACTGGCCGGAGCCGAGGGTGAGGGAGCCGACATAGGCCTGCGCGAACGTGTCGGTGTCGTGCTCCTTCAGGGAGCTCGGGAGGACGACGACCGGGTTGATCGAGGACATCTCGGCGTACACCGGGATCGGCTCGGGACGCTTCGACGCCGCGTCGGCGATGGCGAGCCCGCCGGCGCGGGAGCCGGTGAAGCCGACGGCCTTGATCCGGGGGTCGCGGACGAGGGCCTGGCCGAGCTCGAAGCCACCGCTCTCCTCGAGGAGGAACGTGAACGTGCCCTCCGGCAGGCCGCTCTTGTCGACAGACCTGCTGATCGCGTCCGCAACCAGGCGACCCGTGCGCGGGTGGGCCGGGTGGCCCTTGACCACGACCGGGCAGCCGGCCGCGAGCGCGGAGGCGGTGTCACCGCCGGCGGTGGAGAAGGCGAGCGGGAAGTTGCTGGCGCCGAAGACGGCGACCGGGCCGAGCGGAATCATCCGATGGCGGATGTCGGCGCGCGGCAGCGGCTCACGGTCCGGCATGCCCGGGTCGATGCGGACGCCGAGGTGGTCACCTCGCCGTACGACGTCAGCGAACATGCGGAGCTGACCGGTCGTGCGACCGACCTCGCCCGTGATGCGACCGACGGGCAGGTGGCTCTCCGCCACCGCGGCCTCGATGATCGCGTCCTTGTCGGCCTCGATCTCTTCGGCGATGGCATCGAGGAAGGCGCCGCGCTGCTGGGGCGTCGTCTTGCGGTATGCCGCAAACGCCTCGGTCGCAGCGGTGGTGGCGGCTTCGACGTCGTTGGTGATGGTGATGGTCATGCAATCCTCCCGATCAGGTTGCGCAGCTCGGCGACTTCGTCCTCGCGCAGGTCGGTCAGCGGCGGGCGGACCGGACCGCTCGGGCGGCCGACGGCGGTGAGCCCGGCCTTGACGATGGAGACGGCGTAGCCCTGGGTGCGGTCGCGGATGTCGAGGGACGGCAGCACGAACTCGTTGAGTCGACGGTAGACCTCGACCCGATCCTGGGCGATGACGGCGTCGTAGAAGTCGATCGCGAACTGCGGCACGAAGTTGAAGAGCGCCGACGAGTAGGTGCTCACGCCGAGCTGGAGCAGCGGCAGCGCGAAGGTCTCCGCGGTGGGCAGGCCGCCGACGTACATGAGGCGGTCGCCGACGCGGGCATACGTGCGGGTCATCTGCTCGATGTTGCCGACGCCGTCCTTGAAGCCGATCAGCGTGGGGTTGCGGTCGGCGATCTGCGCGACGGCCTTGTCGTGGAGGACGGCGTTGGCGCGGCTGTAGACGACGACGCCGAGGTTGGTGGCCTGGCAGACCTGGCTGACGTGCTCGACGAGTCCCGCCTGGCTGGCCTCCGTCAGGTAGGGCGGCATCAGCAGGAGGCCATCCGCGCCGGCGGCCTCAGCGGCCTTGGCCTGGGCGATCGCGTTCCTCGTCGAGCCAGTCGCAGGAGCAAGCACGGGTACGGCGCCCGCCACCTCGTCCACGGCAGTCCGGACGACCCGGTCAGTCTCTTCCAACGTCAGGGAGAAGCCCTCCCCCGTGCCGCCCGCGGCGAAGAGCCCGGCGACGGGGTACTCCGCGAGCCACGCGAGGTGCTTGCGGTACTCCCCCTCGTCGAACTCCAGGTCCTCGGCGAAGTGCGTCACCGGGAACGAGAGCAGACCGCTCTTCAGCTGGGTGGCCAGATCGGTCGGGCTGTACTCGGTCACAAGGCGTCCTCATGTCGTGGCGGGCGGTGCTCACCACGCTAGGAGCGGCGACGATGCCTGTCCAAGCCCGTTTTTGTATCCGGTGATGCTTGCGGAGCATGACGCCAATCAGCCGACCCCGCCGCAGGCGTACACGCTGAACGCACCGCAGTCGACCATCGTCGTGCTCCCGTTGGCCAGGGTGACCTCGGCCGACGAGACCTGGTTGGCCGCGAACGGCACCGTCACGCTGCCCTTTCCCTGCCGGTTGACAGACACGTACGACGTGGTGGTGGTGCCGTCGACGCCGTGGACCGTGACGGCCGCCCGAGCGACGCCCTCGTCACCGAGGTCGACCCGCACCTTGAGCGCACGGCTGCCGGCGAAGGGGGCAGCACCTCGCCGGTGGCGCTGGTGAGGTGGTCGAGGATGGCGGTGCGCGTCGCCGTGGACCCCTGGCGTGAGAGCTGGACCGTCTCGAGGGTGTTCGGGGCGGTCGGGTAGAACTGCTCCACCGCCTCCTCGTAGACATCGGTGGGGTGCTGGTTGGCGGCCGCGAAGGCGACGTACTCCTGCGGCGTCGAGGTGCCGCGGGCAGCGAGCACCTCGTCCAGCGCCCGGAGCGAGAAGGCCGCGTTCGGGCCCTGGGTGGTGTCGAGCGCCTCCCAGACCTCGCGGACCAGATTCGGCACGCCGGCTGTCTCGTCGGCGTGCTGCTCAGTCAGGTAGCGCCAGAAGCCCCAGTTGCCGTAGGCAGTGAAGTCGAAGGTGTCGAGCGGGGTCGACGGGCCGGCGAGCGGGTAGCCGAGCGAATCCGGGTCACCCATCTGGCCGTAGTTCAGGAAGAAGGCGTTGTCATTGACGTCGTCGTACAGCTCGTCCTCCATCGCGGTCGCCGTGGACTCCATCAGCCAGCCGTCGTCCTCGGCGTCGTAGGCGAACTGGACGGCGTGGAAGTACTCGTGCGCGACGGTGATCTGCAGCAGGGAGGTCGGGTCGAGCCACGGGGAGTTCGCGTAGTCGTTGTCGAACCCGCAGTAGGCGTACCAGGCGCTGCCCACGACCGGGCCGTCGGCGTCGGAGCGGCAGAAGCCCAGGGCGCCGTACTGGTCGATATCGCCGAGGTAGAAGTCGGTCCGGGTGTCACCCTCCTGGCCCTCGTCGGGCAGCGGAGCTCGGAAGCCGGCGGCGGCGTAGACGCCGGCGACGTGGCCGATGGTGTCGAACGCGGTGGCGGCGAACTCGGCGGTCGCGGCGTGCTCGCCCTCCTCGACCCAGTGCAGGCAGAACGTGTCACCGCACTGCGTCTGCAGATCGGCGCCCTCGCCGTAGTAGATGTCGCGCGGGTCGTTGGGGTCATCGGGCGGCGTGGTGGGTCGCAGGAGCAGGCGCTCGGCGTCGGCCAGGTCGTCGCCGCGCAGCGCATACTTGGCGACGAAGAGGTCGCGCATGGCCAGCGTCGGGTCCCGGTGGCTCTCGGCGCCGCCACTCGTCTCTCCCGAGACGACGGCCTCGGCCTCGGCGAGCGCCGCTTGGGCGGCCGCCACCGCCTTGGCAGACGGGACGGGCTTCTCGGCGACACCGGCGATCGCCGGATGGGCGAGCGTCGTGCCGAGGGTCAGCGTGAGGCCGAAGCGAGCAGGCCGGCGGTGGTGCGGATGCGCATTGGATCTCCTAGTGAGAGTTCCCGGGAATTCTTGCGTGGACGCCGGTCTGCGTCTGGCGAATCGCTGAGTCCGTACAGCTCCCGTGCTCACACCCGGCGCAGTGCCGCAGTGGAAGTCTCCGCCCCACATCCCGTCGACCGGGAGGCGTAGCCCTTTGCGCCCAGATAGGGCGTGTCCAGAAAACGCTGCGCACCACCCACAATGACGTAGCCGAGCTAGTGCGGCTTGACCCATCTTCGAGATGCGGAAGCGGTCCCTTTCCGCGTCGCCGTATGACCGACTGTCGTCGTCAGAAGTAGCGGGTTCCGCGGACAGCCGCCCGCCGTGCTTCAACAAGGGCTTCCTTGAGTAACGGCTCGTAGATCTCGATGCCACGTCGGCCCAGGCTGGCAATATCCTCGTCGTCAGAAGTGACGAGGTCCCGAAGCTTGTCGAGTTTGGCTGCGTGCCGTTCGTGGTCCTCGCCCGTAAACGTTCCGACCTCGAGGGTGTGGAGGAGGTCGTCGGGTTCTGGGCTGAGCGGGCGGAGCATCGTCGCGAGGGTGTCGAGTGGGAAGCGGTGTCCGAACTGGAACTGAAGTGCGCCGAGGAGTTTGCGGACCGGGATGTCGAAAGTGGGTTCACTGACGGCCTCATTGATCCAGTCGGCGTCATTGCCTGCGATGACCCAGAATAGTTCCCGCGCTAGTTCGGTGTTCCTGACTTGCTGCCAGAGCTTGTTCCGTTCGGCGGGTGTCAGAAGCCGGACCGGCTCTTCCCATTCGTCGAGGTCTCGGTAGCTGGCGCGCATCGTGGTCTTGGCGTGCTTTGTGAAGAGTTCGATGAATACCTCGGGTGAAGCTGTTGCGAGTGCATTGAGCGCTTGGGTGTGGATGTGGTCGTGTCTACTGTTCTCGGGGACGGTGTAGGACTTCATGGCGTCGAGCCAGGCCGGGTCATCCGGCATGGGGTCGTTGTCGTAGGTCCATTCGGCGGCCCATAGTGCTGCCGCGATTCCGCGGACGCCTTCGTCTGGGTGGGTGAACAGGGCGAGCCTGGTTGGTTCGGGGGCGTGCTTGAGGACGAACGCTGACTCGAGTTCTTGAACGTCACCGGGGGTGAGTTGGTCGACGACCGTTCGGAGTACCGCCGAGTCTGTCGAGTGGCCGATGACGGCGCTGATGACGCCGCGACGGCCGTTCGGGTCCGCGAATAGCCAGTCGGCGATCGCGGGGGTGAGTTGGTCGGTGCGGGCACATTCGTCGATGAGCGCTGAAGCTGATCCCGCAAGGCCGTGGGCGATGGCCGCGGTGAGCCACTTGGTTGGTTCTGGGTCGGGCTGGTACGCAAGGCGCGCGAACACCTGCCAGATGCCGGTGGTCGTTTGACCGGCGATCGCGAGCTCGGGCTCGTGGGCCTGTAACCACTCCATGAGAACCTCGGGCGCCTGTTGCTGGAACGGAGCGAGAGCGTTGTCGAGAGCGGCTTCCTTACGACGCCTGATCTCTTCGTAGTGTGTGCGAACTTCGCGCTCGCGAGTGAGGGCTGCGAACAGCTTGTCTGGTTCATCGAGCCGCGTCTTGAGCGTGCTTGCCGCTTTGTTGAACCGGGCGCGGACCCCGGGGGTGGTGATGACTGGGGCGAGGGTGTTCGCGATGTTCTTCGCGATGCGTTTGCCGGCGCGCACTTGGACGTCGTTGGGCTTGCCGCCGAAGGGGAGGGCCCAGCCGTTCGCGATCCGCACCCATTTGTCGAGCAGATCGATCACTGCGAGTTGGACGGCGGGCGTTAGTCCGGGGGCACGAGTTGCGAGTGCGGGCTGGATGGCGTCGTACAGCGTTTCCATTTGAGAGGCGGTCCAGGTGAACGACTGCAGGACGAACTGGTGGAGGACCTCGGGGTTCATGTAGTTGCCATCGAAGGTCGGGGCAAGGATCTCGCAGGCGAGCGCTGCCCAGACAGTGTCGGTGAGTTCGGCGTCGGGCACGGCCTGGAGTGCTTCGACGAGTTTCATGAGATCGGCGAGTTGGGGTTGGTCGCCGCTGCGGGCGTCGCGGACTTCTTCGACGAGTTCCTTGACTGCCGGTTGGATGTCGAGCCCTGCGCGTTCGATGACGGCGAGCATTTTGACGAAGATGTGAACGACGGCGGGGATGTTGTTTTCCAAGGCGTCTGCGACCCGTGCGGCCAAGAGCTTCGCTTCGCTCTCAGCGGTCGTGGGATGACCGGCGCTCAGCGCTGTGGTGACGCGGGCCAAGTGGATGTCGACAACGGCTTGCGCTTGTGTTGGGCCGAGTTGGCCGAAGCTCCTTAGAAGTTCGACGTCCTTCTTGGCGTCAGGCAGCACCGCGATGAGTTCGGCGGTGGTCGGCACTCTTGGGTGCGTTGCGCCGAGCAGCTTTGTGTAGATCTGAATCTGCATGATGTCGGCAGCCAGTTCAGGGAATGCGTCTTGGACGTCGCGCAGTCGGACGGGTGAGGCGGTGCCGGAGAAGTAGACCTCGGATGCGACGCTGGCGGCGATGATGTCCGGTTGGACGCGGTAGGTCTGGGCGTGTTCGACCTGCTGGGTTTCATGGTTGTAGAGCTTGTGGTCCTGGACGTCGATGAGGCCGGCTATCGCGACGGATCGGATGAGTCGGATCAGTTTGGGTTGCCGGATCTGGAGGAGGTCGGCCAGACGGCGCAACTTGTCATCGTTGACCTGGCCGAGGAGTGCCAGGGTGCCGAGCACATCGACTGCGTCTTCCGATGCGTTGGACATGCGTAGGAAGGCGAAGATCTGGTCTCGCAGCGCGTTGCCGGTCCATACGGACTTCCAGTCACTCTGGTGAATGAGGAGGCCGGCAAGGTTCAGCGCCCAGGCTGGGCGGCCGTCGGCTTGTGTGAGGAGGTGCACGATGACTGAAAGCCGGGTGATGCCGCGTTCGCGGAGTATTGCTCCGAGCTCTTCGCGGGTGAGGAGATCGACCTCGAACTGAATCGAGTTCGGGAGGTGGTCTGAGATCCGGTCCGTCTCGTGCGGCCAGCACGTTGCGACGACGCGGAAGTCGAGTCTCTCCGCGTCGCGTAGTTGTTGGAGCAGGTCGACGTCTTGAAGTCGTGCGCCGGCATCGTCGACCACGACCAGGGCGGGCCTGGTTTCGATGAGGTCGTCGAGAAGTCGTTCGGGCGTGGGTTGGCGCTCGAGGAACAAGGCGTCGTCAAGTTTGCTAGCTACGTGGCTCTTCCCGACGCCTGGAACTCCGAACAGGGTCACGTCGAAGTCGGACTCGTTCACTTCCGCGATGAGAGCGTCGCGCCCGATGGTTGGTAGTTGTTGTTCGTCGGGGCGTGCTCCGCGCGGTTGGCGCGAGAAGCTGAACGGGCCGCCTTCGATGTCGAGGATCTTGCGTCGCCAGTCGGGATTTTCTCGGAACTGATTCGCGAACCATGCTCGGTCGTAGACCTGCACGAGCTCACAATCGAACTCCTTCGCGATATCTCTGAGTTTCTCGCGCTTCGACCTGTTCGCTTCGGCGAGGTTGACCACGACGACACGCTGGACGGGGACTTGGTTCTTCCGCATCGACCGCAGGCTGACTCGCACGCTCCGCTTCGCGCCGTCCCAACTCCGCGAGGACGTGATGATGAGGCCGGTGATCCGCGAGTCGTCGGTGATCTCTGCGTCAAGGCCGAAGTCGGAGCCTCCGGTGATCGGCACGAGCCCGGGGTGGATGGGACTGAGCAAGGAGGTCGCACAGTCTTCGAAACTGTGAGGGTTGATCCGGGCACGCGTATCGGAGAGGCGTTGGTCGATGCGGTCGAGGAGGTTCACATGAACCGCCCCAACGCTGACACCGATCCGAACTCGTTCATCGGTCCCATGGTGCGAACCTATCTGCGAGCGGCGACATCGTTCCTGAGTTTGGCGCACGGCGTGCGTCAAACCGCCGCATTGTCCCTGCGCTGC
>JBDSPC010000141.1:0-19096 GCA_039914485.1 Nocardioides sp. | reverse complement strand
AGAAGATCGAGGCCGCTGGCGGCAGCATCACGGTGGTCTGAGGACCATCACCGAACACCTGTAACACGCGGCCCGGCCGGACAGTGGGAACTGTTCGGCCGGGCTTGCGCGTTCACCGGGGCATCCGCACAGTGATCGCACTGTTAGGCTTCCCGAGCCCTCTCTGAGGTAGTCCAAAGGATTTTGGTCGAGGGTTTCAAACGGCCGAGGCAGGCACCTCCTGCGTCGGCAACGCTACGAAAGAGGATCTTGTGCTCAGCGCGTTCGCCAACGCTTTCCGCACGCCGGACCTGCGGCGCAAGCTGCTGTTCGTCCTGCTGATCGTCATGATCTTCCGGCTCGGCTCCCAGGTCCCCACGCCCGGTGTCAACGTGGCCAACGTGCAGGCGTGCCTCAACGACGTCGAGTCCAACGGGCTCTACCAGCTGGTCAACCTGTTCTCGGGTGGCGCACTGCTCCAGCTCACGATCTTCGCGCTCGGGATCATGCCGTACATCACCGCCAGCATCATCTTGCAGCTGCTCGTCGTGGTCATCCCGCGACTCGAAGCGCTGAAGAAGGAAGGCCAGTCCGGCCAGACCAAGATCACCCAGTACACCCGCTACCTCACGCTGGGCCTCGCTCTCCTGCAGGCCACCGGCATCGTGGCGCTGGCACGCTCCGGCAACCTGCTCCAGGGCTGTGACCGCGACCTGCTCCACAGCGACAGCACCGCGACGTTCCTGACGATGGTGATGGTGATGACCGCCGGCACCGCCGTGATCATGTGGCTGGGTGAGCTCATCACCGACCGCGGCATCGGCAACGGCATGTCGATCCTCATCTTCACCCAGGTCGTCGCGACCTTCCCGTCCTCGCTGTGGGCCGTCCAGACCTCGCAGGGATGGGCCGTGTTCGCCATCGTGATGGTGATCGGCCTGATCCTGGTCGCGGCCGTCATCTTCATCGAGCAGGCGCAGCGCCGCATCCCCGTGCAGTACGCCCGACGCATGGTCGGTCGCAAGATGTTCGGTGGCTCGTCGACGTACATCCCGCTCAAGGTCAACCAGGCCGGGATCATCCCGGTCATCTTCGCCAGCTCGCTGCTCTACCTCCCGGCGATGGCGGTCCAGTTCAACCAGGCCAGCACGTCACCCGTGCTGCAATGGATCAACAAGTACCTCGTCGGTGGGGACCACCCTCTCTACATGGCGGTCTACTTCCTGCTGATCATCTTCTTCACGTACTTCTACGTCTCGATCACCTTCAACCCTGAAGAGGTCGCGGACAACATGAAGAAGTACGGCGGCTTCATCCCCGGGATCCGGGCGGGCAAGCCGACGGAGGACTACCTCGCCTACGTCCTGTCCCGCATCACGTTCCCTGGAGCGCTGTACCTCGGCCTCATCTCGCTGGTCCCGCTGATCGCCTTCGCGGTCATCAACGCCGACCAGAACTTCCCCTTCGGCGGCACCTCGATCCTGATCATGGTCGGCGTCGCGCTGGACACCGTGAAGCAGATCGAGAGCCAGCTCCAGCAGCGAAACTACGAAGGGTTCCTGCGTTGATTCACCCCACGAAGTTCTCAGACTCCTCCGCTTCGCTCCTCCGTCCGACAACTACGTGGGGACCCCGAACAAAATGAGACTCATCATCATGGGCCCGCCCGGTGCCGGCAAAGGCACCCAGGCCAAGTTCATCGCCGAGCACTTCAACATCCCGGCGATCTCCACCGGTGACATCTTCCGCGCCAACGTCACGCAGGGCACCGAGCTCGGCGTCGAGGCAAAGCGCTACATGGACGCGGGGGAGTACGTCCCCGACGAGGTCACCAACAAGATGGTGCGCAACCGCATCGACGAGCCCGACGCCGACCCGGGCTTCCTGCTCGACGGCTACCCGCGGACCCTCGCGCAGGTCGAAGAGCTCGACGGGATGATCAAGCACACCGGTCACGCCCTCGACGCCGTCGTCGTGCTCACCGTCGACCAGGACGAGGTCGTCGAGCGCCTGCTCCAGCGTGCCGAGACCGAGGGCCGGGCCGATGACACGTCCGACGTGATCCGTCGCCGGCAGGAGATCTACGCCGAGGAGACCGCGCCGCTGATCGAGGTCTACCGCGGACGCAACCTGATCATCGAGGTCGACGGCCTCGGTGAGATCGACGAGGTCACGCAGCGCATCTTCGACGCGCTCGACGTGGTCCCGCAGTCGTAGGCGACGTGTTCGCCAACCGCGGCCTGGAGATCAAGACCCGCGACCAGATCGACAAGATGCGGGTCGCCGGGCTGCTGGTGGGGGAAACCCTCGAGCTGCTGCGCGCCGCAGCGCGCCCCGGGGTGACGACCGGCGAGCTCGACGCGATCGCGGAGGCCAACATCCGCGACCATGGCGGCATCCCGTCGTTCAAGGGCTACAGCCACCCGCCGTTCCCGGCGACGATCTGTGCATCCGTCAACGACGAGGTCGTGCACGGCATCCCCGGCGAGCGCGTGCTCACCGACGGCGACATCATCTCCATCGACTGCGGGGCCATCGTCGACGGCTGGCACGGCGACGCCGCGATCACCGTGGCGATCGGTGAAGTGGCCGATGAGGTCACCGAGCTGATGCGGGTCACCGAGGCGGCCCTGTGGGCGGGCCTCGCCGCGGCGCGGCTCGGAGGGCGCGTCACCGACATCTCGCACGCCGTCGAGCAGTACGTCCACGGCCAGGGCCGCTACGGCATCCTCGAGGACTACACCGGCCACGGCATCGGCACCGAGATGCACATGGCGCCCAACGTCCCCAACTTCGGTCGCCCGGGCAAGGGCGCCAACCTCGTGGAAGGGCTCGCCCTCGCCGTCGAGCCGATGGTGACCCTGGGGTCCAAGGAGACCGACTTGCTCGAGGACGACTGGACCGTCGCCACGATCGACGGTTCGATGGCCGCCCACTTCGAGCACACCTTCACCATCACCCCCGACGGGCACTGGGTCCTGACGGCCGTCGACGGCGGGGCCGCCCGCCTCGCCGAGCTCGGAGTCCCGTTCGGCGGTCGCTGACCGGTCGCCTGCGTCGGACGAGTTCGCGTCGCCGTACGCAGGCGTGAAAGACTGAGCCACCAGGAGGGGAGTATTCCCCCGTGATGGTGTCGTCAGTACGGCGCGAGCGCGAGCTCGCACCCGGTGCCATCGGTTCGCGTGCGCAGGAGTTGCGAGCGGAAGAGACCTCCGGAGCGTACGAACGCGCACGGTGAATGCCGTGTGCAGTCCTGATCCACTCCGGAGGAGAAACCACACGTGAATGCAATTCTCGGCGATTCGGTCGCCTCACCCGCTGTCTGGGCGATCACCATCGTCGTCACCGTGGGCGTCCTGCTGGTCGACCTGCTGGTCATCGCCCGGCGACCGCACGAGCCCACCATGCCCGAGGTCTCGCGCCACCTGGCGTTCTTCGTCGGCATGGCCGTCCTGTTCGGCGTCGCCCTGCTGATCTTTGCCCAGCCGCACGAGCTCTCACCGAATCCGGGTGCGGAGTTCTTCGCTGGCTGGCTGACGGAGTACAGCCTGTCGGTGGACAACCTGTTCATCTTCATCATCATCATGAACAGCTTCGCCGTGCCGCGGAAGTACCAGCAGACGGCGCTGATGATCGGCATCGTGCTGGCGCTGATCATGCGCGCGATCTTCATCGTCATCGGTGCGGCCGCGATCAACGAGTACAGCTGGGTCTTCTACATCTTCGGGCTCTTCCTCGTCTACACGGCCGTCAAGCTGGCCAAGGAGGGCGGCGAGGACGAGGACGAGTACGAGGAGAACAAGCTCGTGAAGTTCGCCGAGAGCCACCTGCCGGCCACCAAGGAGTGGAACGGCACCAAGCTCTTCAGTGTCGAGAACGGCAAGCGCGTCATCACGCCGATGTTCCTGGTGGTGCTCACCCTCGGCACGACCGACCTGCTGTTCGCGCTCGACTCGATCCCGGCCATCTACGGCCTGACGCGCGATCCCTACCTCGTCTTCACCGCCAACATCTTCGCGCTGATGGGCCTGCGCCAGCTGTACTTCCTGATCGGCGGCCTGCTGCAGCGCCTCATCTACCTGTCCTACGGGCTCGCGTTCCTGCTCGCCTTCATCGGCGTCAAGCTGATCCTGCACGCGATGCACGAGAACGAGCTGCCCTTCATCAACGGTGGCGAGCACATCGCGTGGGCCCCCGACATCCCGATCTGGCTCTCCTTGGTGGTCATCATCGGCACCCTCGCCATCACGGCGGTCGCGTCGCTCGTCGTGTCCGGCCGGATGAGTGCGGCCGAGCAGGACGCCGCGACGGGTCCGCGTCGCGACTGGGAAGACGGCTGATCAGCAGCCGAGGCTGCTGATCGTTGCCTCGTCGGCGCTGGTGATCGGAAGGTCCCAGGCCACTGCCACGCGGAGATACTTCCGCACGTAGGTGCAGTGGTAGCGCCGGCGAGGCGGCAACCACTCGGCGGGGCTCGACGCCTCCTTGGCGTCGTTGGCGCTCGCGGAGACTGCCAGCAGCTCGTGCCGTACGTCGTTCGCGAAGGCCGTACGGCGACGCTGGGTCCATGACCAGGCGCCGCCGTGCCACGCCTCGGCCAACGGGTAGACGTGGTCGATCACGATCTCGTAGCCGTCGGCCTGCCACGTCATCCGTCGGCCGGTGTAGGGGTCGGTGAGCCGGGCGTCGTAGATCCGGCACCTCGAGCCCCACCGCAGCTCGATGTCGCGCATCTGCTGGAGCAGGACGTCCTCACGGGTGGTGCAGCCGTTGCCGGCGAACGGGCCGTCGTGCTCGTCGGTCCAGGGTTCACCGAAGACGCAGGCGCCCGGGTCGCAGTCGCGGTCGTAGCCGGGGTGGTAGGGCTCGCTCGCCACGACCTGGACGATCGACAACAGCCGATCGACCCGGGAGTCGTCCGCTGCCTGCGCGGGAGTCGCCGTCGCCGTACAGCACAGGACGGATGCCGCGAGGGCCAGGAGGTGCCGCGTCAGGGCACGCACTCGTAGGCCGTGGGGGACTCGTCGGAACCTCGCAGCTGGCGCACCTCCAGGCACACCTGCTCGCTGCTGGTGATCCTCGCGGAGAGCTTGGCCGTGCGCGCGTAGGCGTCGTTGCCGGCCTCCTGCCAGAGCCACTCGTCGCCGTCCTGCACCGAGTCCGGGCTGTCCCACGTGAAGACGACCGCATTGCCCTTGCGTTCGCCGCTCAGCGTCGGCGGGCGGGTGAGGGTGTCGGCGATGAGGGGGGAGGGCGTGTCGGACGTGGTGGACGTGGTCGGCGGCGGGTCCTCGCGGCCGCCACCGCCGCTGAGGATCAGCCCGCCCACCAGCGCGATCGTGGCCACGACCCCGATGACGGCCCACACGATGGCCGAGACTCCTCGACTCTCGGACTCGGTCTCGGGTGTGGTCTGCGCCGTGGCGATCCGGCGCGGACCGGAGGCGGAGATCACCGTGACCGCCTTCATCACGGTGCGGTCCTCCTCCGGCTCGGGCAGGGCTGCCTGGACCGAGGAGTCGGGACGGTCACCCTCGACGGCGACGGCCGTCCGCGGCCAGTTGGCGGCGGACTCGATCTGCTGGAGGCTGCGCGCGAGCTCGAGTGCGCTCTGCGGGCGGTGAGCCGGGTTCTTGGCCAGGCACTGCTGGAGCAGCCGGTCGAGCGCGGGCGGTACGTCGGAGCGCTGGGTGGCGGGCGCGGCCGCGTGCAGGATGCGCGCGCTGAGGGCCCGCGTGGAGTTGTCCCCCGAGGGGATCGAGAACGGGGAGCGCCCGACCAGCAGGTGCCAGATCGTGGCGCCGAGGGAGTAGACGTCGGAGGTGACGGATCCGTTGGACCGGCCGTCGAGGAGCTCGGGCGGCGACCAGGGGTAGGAGATGCGGACGTCACTCTCGCCCTCCACGTCGGCGATGTGGCCGGCGATGCCGAAGTCGGTGAGCGCCGGCTCGTGGTAGGTCGTGACCAGCACGTTGCTCGGCTTGATGTCGCGGTGCAGGATGCCGGCGCGGTGGGCGGTCTCGATCGCGCTGGCCAGCTTGATGCCGGTGCTGACGGCGTCCATGACGGCCATCGGGTTCGAGCGCACGCGCATGCCCAGGTCGGGCGGCGGGCAGTAGCGCATCACGAGGAAGGGGCGACCGCCCTCGAGCGTGACGCCGGCGGTGATCACCGAGACGATGTAGGGATGGTCGGCGAGCGTGGCCATGGCGTTGGCCTCGGCCGTGAAGAGCTGCTTCTCGCGCTCGTTGAGGGGTACGTCGGGGCGCACGACCTTGACGGCGACGCGCTGGCGGGGCCACTGCTGCTCGTAGAGGAAGACATCGGCGAAGCCGCCGCTGCCGAGGTGCTCGACGAACGTGAAGCCACCGATGACTGGTGCACTCATCGGGAACTCACCGTGGCACCACCGGGCCGACCTCGAAACGGACCTCGTAGACGTCGGCCAGATCGAGACTGCAGCCGGGCTCGAGGACATAGGCCTCGCCGGCGCGCATACGTTCGGGGTCGCGGCCGGGCATGGTGAGCATCGTGCCACCCCGCGAATCGAGGTCGCGCGCCAGGACGTTCCAACCATCGAGCTCGATGTGCAGGTGCATGCGCGAGACGAACGTGTGGTCCGACGGCAGGTGCACGAGGTGCGGCCAGTCGCTGCTGTCCTCGAGGGGCGCCGGCTTGCGTCCCAGCACGACACCGCGATCGAGAGGCACGACCTCGCCGGTGGGCAGTCGTAGTCCTCCGAGCGTGGGTCGTGGGGCGCGGAATGGCTCCTGGGGCGCCACGGGCTGGCGACAGACCCGGCACGACTTGCTGTCCGCGGGAGTGAGGTGTCCGCTGGGACAGCTGATCGCGAGCACCGTGTCGTTGGTCTCGTGCCGCAGATGTGACGCGAGCTCCGGTCGGTGCACGGTGGAGCCGTCGTGGTCGTCGACCGGCTCGGCGACCACGTCCTGGGGGCTCTCCGTGCTCGGCGGCTGGATGGTGGTGTGCGTGCCCTCGGAGATGCGCTCGATGAAGTCGGGGTCAGGCTCGGTCGTGTCTGTGAGGGAGCCGGTGTCGTGGTCACGGTCGGGCGCGAGCCGGCGGCGCGGACGCGGCGGCGGTCCGTCGGGTCCGGTGGCGGCCAGGATCGAGTCCGGGATGCCATCGATCAGCAGTCCGCCTGCCGGTGGAGGCGGCGCGGCGTGCACGCGCGGCGGTGACGTGCGGTGGGCGAGGGGCTTGAGGGTCGCCCGCGATGCGGCCACGACACCCCCGGCGAGGCGCCGCAGGCGCGGCATCGCGTCCGGGTCGGCGCCGCCCTCGAGCGAGAGGATCCGATCGGCACCGGACACGCGGACGTGCCCGTCGCCGCGCGAGATGGAGGTGGATCCGCCGTTGGCAAGGTCGACGATCGCGAGGCCGGGGGGCTCGCCCCCGAACGTCTTCTCCACGATCGCCAGCACCTGCTCGGTGATCGGGGCATCGCTCGGGCGCGCCCCCGAGATCACGTCCCAGATCTCGTCCAGGACGTCGTCGTCCCCCGGATCGGTCACGAGCACCCAGTGATCCCCCGCCCCGAGCAGGACGCCATCCCCTGCGGCATACCTGGTCTCCACGACCACGCTTGCCTCCTCACCCCGTTGAGTGGCCACTGCTGTCCTACCTTGCCCCATGCCCGGTCACGTAGCCGGTCACCATCGTCGCCGATGAGACGCCACTCTGTCTCAACTTGTCCTCAAGCGCACACCTACATACGCTCACCGTGCGACTTCTCGGGTTGGTCGCACAGCTTCGTAGGGGGACGCTGGTGGCACGCGCTGGATTCATCCGTCGGCACAAGGTGGCCGTGGCGTCCAACACTGCCCTGGTGCTGGCCGCGGGGGCGGTCATCGGCTATGCCGTGGCGGCCGACGGCTACCAGGCCCACGAGGCCCAGTTGAACGACGGCGGCATCTGGGTGGTGCACGGCGATCGCGGCATCAACGGCCGCATCAACAAGCCGATCAACCAGCTGGACACGATCGTCTACAGCGAGAACGGCGCTGACCGCGAGCTCGACATCGTCCAGGACGGAGCAGCCGTCGCCGCGATCGACCGCAAGGCCGGCACCGCCCAGGTCATCGATCCACTGACCTCGAAGTTCGACGGCACCGGCAAGATCTCCATCCCCACTGACGGGGACCTGCAGATGGCGGGGGGCACGTTCGCCTCCATCGATTCCGAGACCGGCGACCTCTGGGCCGTTCGGCTCGACCCCCAGCGCGGCAAGCCGCTCATCACGTCCCTGGACCTCCAGTCCAAGGCGTTGGCGGCAGTCGGCGAAGGGGCGGCCCTCACGGTGACCCAGGGGGGCACCGTGATCGCCACGTCCGCCGAGGAAGGAACGATCACCTACCTCGTGCCCGACGGCGACCTCCTCGACAAGCCGCGTGAGGACGACCTGCCGGACGGAGCGGGCACGCCCACCGCGGTCACCGCGGTCGGCGAGACGGTCGTGACCCTGGACGCCACCACCGGCGAGCTGGCCGTGATCGACGGCACCACGGCGACCGTGCCCGTCGACAGCGTCCTGCAGCAGGCCGGCCCGGACGCGGACTCCGTCCTGGTCGCCACCTCCGACAGCCTCCTGAGCATCGACCTCGAGTCCGGCGCCACCAGCGTCGTCGGCGAGGGGAGCGGCACGGCCATCGAGCCGGTCCGTCTCGGCGCCTGTTCCTACGCCGCCTGGTCGGGCGGGCTCGGTGAGGTGAGCGTGCAGTGTGGTGCCGACGAGGCGAGCTCCGAGACGCTCGGAGGCAAGGCGAGCAACCTCTCGTTCCGCGTCAACCGCGGCCAGATCGTGCTCAACGACGACAAGAGCGGCACCGTCTGGGACCTCGACAGTGAGGTTCCCGAGGAGATCGACAACTGGAACGCCTTCACCCGGAGCAAGAACGTGGAGGACAAGGACCAGCAGAACCAGCAGGAGAGTGCCGGCGACCGCACCCCGCCCGAGGCGAAGGCCGACAACTACGGCGCGCGTGCCGGTCGCGTGACGGTGCTGCACCCGCTCGACAACGACTCGGCCCCCGAGGGCCGGCTGCTCAGCATCGTCAACCTCGAGCAGCCCACGGGTGACGCCACGGCCGAGATCAGCCCCGACGGCCAGACCATCGTGCTGCGCCTGCCCGACAAGGCCCGCAACACCTCGTTCGACTACTACATCGACGACGGCCGGAGCAATTTCAGCGCTCACGCCACGGTCAGCGTCGCCGTACGCGGAAATGACGACAACGACCAGCCGGCACTGCGCAAGGGCTATGAACCCCGCAGGTGGCGCACTCCGGCCGGAGGGTCACTCACCGTCCCGGTGCTCTCGGACTGGCGCGACGACTCCGACGGTGACAGCCTCGTCCTCGACTCCGCGACGGTGCTCGGAGCCGGCGACTCGGGCGCCGTGGCACGCACCACCTCCGACGGAAGAATCCGCTTCACCGGCTCGCTCAAGGGTGGCGACAGCTACCAGGTGGAATACCTCGTCAGCGACGGCCGCTCCGAACCGGTCAAGCAGACCCTCGCCTTCGACGTGCAGGAGTCGCGGGACCGCGAGACCTACCCGGCGATCGCCGAGCCCGACGTCGTCCGCGGCGAGGAGGGGCAGCCGATCAAGATCCGGCCGCTGCTCAACGACCTGCCCGGCTCGGATCCCGGCGACGCCGACGCCGAGCTCATGCTCGGCGGCAAGGTCCCGGCGCAGACCGGCGCGACGATCAAGACCGATGTCGAGACCGGCGTCATCACCTTCACGGCCGACCGGCCGGACACCTACTTCATCGAGTACGACGCGGCCTTCGGCAAGGCCAAGCTCGACTCGGAGACGGTGCGCATCGACGTACGCCCTCGTCCCAAGACGCCCGGTGAGCCGATCGCGATGCCCGACAACCTGACGGTCTTCGGGCAGGGCGCCGGGATCGTGGACGTCCTCGCCAACGACCTCGATCCCGCGGGTGGTCTGCTCGTGGTCCAGGGTGCGGTCGCCGACAACCGCAACCAGGTGGACGTCGCGATCATCGACGGCCGCTGGCTGCGGATCTCCGCGCGCCAGGGCGACCTGTCGCCCAACCCGCAGCTCGTGCACTACACGATCAGCAACGGCTCCACCTCGGGCATCGAGGGCGAGGTCTCGGTCAGCCAGCGGCAGGCGCCCGCCGACAACGCGCCGGTGACCACGGCCGACCGGGTGCACGTGCGCAGCGGCTCCTCGGTCACCGCAGCGGTGCTCGACAACGACATCTCCCCGTCGGGCGATCGGCTGTCCCTGGTGTCCGACGCGGCCCAGGCCGTGCCCGGTGAGCTCGAGATCGACCGCGTGGTCGGCGTCAAGACAGAAGTCGGTACGGCGTTCGTCTCGGGTCGCAACGTTCGCTACATCGCTCCGGACCTCAAGGAGCAGGACTCGTTCGGCATCCGCTACATCGCGCGTTCCACCACCGGTGAGACGTCGGTCGGACGGTTGACCGTGGTCGTCACCCCGGCCAAGGACCCCAACACGGCCCCCGATCCGCCGACGCTCGAGGGTCGGGTCGTCTCGGCCGGCGTCATCAAGGTGCGGCTGCCGGGCAGCGGGATCGACGCCGAGGGCGATCCGGTCACGGTGTCGGGCATCACGTCGGCGCCGAAGCTGGGTCGCATCAGCTCCTTCGGCGGCAACTTCCTCGAGTACCAGGCCTATCCGCGCAACGCCACCGGCACCGACGAGTTCGAGTACTCCGTGGTCGACAGTCACGGGGCCGTGGCCACCGGCACCGTGCGAGTGGCCGTGGTGCCACCGGGCGAGCCCCAACCACCACTGGCCGTGTCGGACCAGCTGACCGTGGAACCGGGCCGGGTCGCGGTCTTCGACCCGATCGCCAACGACTACGTCGCGCCCGGCGACGAGGTCAAGATCCGTCTGGTCGACGCGCCCGAGGGCGTCACGGTCGATGCCGACACCAACCTTGTCTCCGTGCCGGCCTCCGACACCACCGAGGGCGCGGCCGTGACGGTCGTCTACGAGATCTCCAACGGCATCTCCAGCTCGAGGGCCACCCTGCGTGTCGACACTGCCGACGAGTTCAAGAACCCGCCCGTGGTCTACGACTCCTTCGGCCAGGCCGATGACAGCGGAAGGGTGGCGGTCAACGTCCTCGAGGGCGCCTACGACCCTGACGGCACCGTGGCCGACCTGACGGTCGCGAAGGTGTACGCCGCCGAGGGTGCGGCCACCATCAACGGCTCCACGATCACGGTGACCCGCGGTCCCGACCCGATCGTGGTCCCCTTCCGGGTCGAGGACGCTGACGGGGCAGCGGCCACGGCGTCCTTGTACGTGCCCCCGACCGGCACCGGCATTCCCTACGTGAAGCCCGACGCCCAGATCGAGATCGACGAGGCCGGCTCGACCAAGGGCAAGCTCAGCGACTACATCGTCAACCCCTCCGGCGGGCCGCTGCGACTGACCGGACGTGAGTCCGTGTCGGCCTCGCCGGCGGCGCTCCTGACACAGCGTTCCGGCGACGACTCCTTCGAGGTGTCTGCTCGCGAGGGTTACCGCGGTCCGGGTGCGGTGCTGTTGGAGGTCACCACGGCAACGAACGAGGCCGGCAACGAGGACCCCCAGGACCCGACGGACGGCTACACCGCCCTGCTGTCGATCCCGGTCCAGGTCGGCGACGACACCCCGGTGTTGAACTGCCCGCAGAGCACCATTCCCATGCCGGCCGGCAAGGTCCTCGACCTCGAGATCGCCTCCTTCTGCAATGTCTGGACCCTCGACCCTGCGGACGCCGCCAACCTGGACTACGAGGCCAGCTGGACCAATGAGCTCGACGGGCTCACCGTCTCGGGCAGCGGCAGCCCCGAGCTGCACGTCGCCGCCGACGAGGGCGCCAGCCGCGGTGGCGAGGCGACGCTGTCGATCACGGCCGGAGGGAGTGAGCCCGGGCTGGTCCGCTTCCGGCTCGAGAGCGCGCCGCCGCCGAGCATGCTCCCCATCCGGGGCGAGGAGCTCGACGCGGGGCAGTCGCGCGACCTCGACCTGGCCCGCTACCTCGAGTCCGGGGTCGCCGACCCCACACCGACCGTGGTCACCGTCGACCGGATCAGCGGGTCGGGTGTGACGGCCAGCCGGAACGGGCAGAGCGGCGTCACCTTGCAGGCGGGGTCCGAGGCGAAGGGAACGGTCGTCTTCCGTGTCGTCATGAGTGATATCGACGACTCGTCCCCCGTGCCGGGCCGACGTGCCGAGGGCCGGATCGAGGTCGAGGTCTCGGGACTGCCGGGCCAGCCCAGTGAGCCCTACAACTATCCGACCGTGGAGGAGGGCTCCATCCGCCTCGGGTGGTTCGCGCCCAAGGACGACGGCGGCTCGCCGATCACCGGATACGTCCTCAGGGACGAGAAGACCAAGGACGAGCGCAAGTGCCGCACCACCACCTGTGACTTCACTGGCCTGAAGCAGCGTCGCAACTACAACTTCCGAGTCGCTGCGGTCAACAAGGTGGGACGCGGCCCGTGGAGCGATCTCTCCAAGACGGCGTACGCCGACACGCCACCCGGTCGGGTCTCCAACATCCGGATGGTCAGCCGCGGCGACGACACGATCACGATCGGCTGGACCAAGCCGCAGAGCACCACGACCATCAAGCAGTACCGCGTCAGCTGGCTGGGCCAGTCGGTGCTGCTGCCCGGCACCGAGACCTCGCTTCCGGTGAGCGGACTCGACAACAACCAGAAGTACATCTTCTCCATCGAGGCCGAGAACAGCGTGAACTGGTCGCCGCGCCGCGACTCGATCCCGTTCCAGCCGATCGGGACCCCGGCCTCTCCGGTCGGCCTGACGGTCGTCGATCGCCAGTCCGGGGTGCAGAACACCGACGTCACGGCAACATGGACGGCCACCCTCCCGGAGGGCCCGGCGCCGACGCTCTATTCACTCGTCTACTCGGCTGACTCCGGACCGATCACGCCTGTCCCCGGGTGCAGCCGCATCCAGGCGACGAGCTGCACCCACTCCAACCTGGCCTACGACGGCGTCAACTACACCTACTTCGTGCAGGCGCACAACATCCAGCACACCTCGCCGAACGGCACGCCTGTCACCTTCGAGGCCGTCGGCAAACCGGCCAACTGGGGACCGATCACGGCCACGCCGACCGGCGTGGACGGCGAAGTCAGGGTCACTGGCACGGCGCCCGAGTCGCGGGGTGACGTGTCTCGCGCCGCCATCCTCGTCAACGGCGGCGTTGCCTGGGAGAACGCCGTGGCACCCGGCGCCATCATCAACGAGCTGGTGCGAACCGGTGGCAACGACACGGCCTACCCCGTGGTGCTGCGCATGTGCAACGAGTTCGCCGCCAAGGTCGGCTGCAGCACGTCCGAGCAGGTGGTCGTCCAGACCTACGGGCCCTTGCGTCCCGAGCACCTCAACGAGCCGACGGCCGTGGTCGATGGTCTCACCGTGACCTGGACCGTCAGTGGGACCTCGAACGGCGAAGCGGCCCTGGTCGGGATCACCATCGACGGCGGCGCCGAGGAAGTGGTCGCGCAGGGTGCGCCCGGCCCGTTCCAGTTCACCAGGACCGTCACCGTGGCCGACTACAACACGCGCACCAACATCGAGGTCCGGCTCTTCGACGACAACCCCGCCACCCGCGGGCAGACCGTGACGTACGGACAGGTCGACTCCGGCAGCCCGCCACCCCCGGTCCTGTCGATCTACAAACGAGCATCCTGCAACGACGGTGACACCGACGCCAACGGGGTTCCGATCACGAGCAATGACTGCGGCCTCGGCGGCGGCGCAGTTTGCCTGCCTGCATCGTGCGGACTCATGGGGATCCAGATCACTGGTTTCCGCGCGCCGTTCGACTGCGGCGTCAGCGCTGTCTCCGACGGCAACTTCACCCGCAGGATCTATCGCGACCAGACCGTTGAGGTGATCGACACCGACTGGGTCTTCGACGACGAGACCATCGAGGTCACCTGCACCGGCGGGCAGGGCAACGACTATTTCAAGGTCACGCAGTCCATGGTCTGGCCACATTGATCACCTCCGCAGCCCACCCGATCCCACGACGAGGAGCACGATGACCATCTCGCACGAGCAGGCCGACTGGTTCAAGCTGACCTTCGACCAGTTGACCGACAACATGGAGATCGCCGTGCTGGGCAAGCGGCACGTCGTCCGGCTGGCTCTCACGTGCCTGCTGTCCGAGGGCCACATCCTCCTCGAGGACTTCCCGGGCACCGGCAAGACCATGCTCGCGCGTGCCCTGGCCAACACCGTGCAGGGCTCCAACGCCCGCATCCAGTTCACGCCCGACCTGCTGCCCTCCGACGTCATCGGGGTCACGGTCTATGACCAGCACAAGGGCACCTTCGACTTCCACCCCGGCCCGATCTTCCACACGATCGTGCTCGCCGACGAGATCAACCGCGCGTCGCCGAAGACGCAGTCGGCGCTGCTCGAGGTGATGGAGGAGAGCCGGGTCACCGTCGATGGCGTGGCGCACTCCGTCGGGCGCCCGTTCCTGGTGATCGCGACCCAGAACCCGATCGAACAGGCCGGCACCTATCGCCTTCCCGAGGCCCAGCTCGACCGCTTCCTGATGAAGACGTCGATGGGTTACCCCGACCGCGCCGCCACGATCGAGCTCCTCATCAACGCTGCCGTGCGCGACCGCGCCTCGCTGGTGACGCCGATCATCACGGCGGCCACGATCTCCCAGATGAGTGGCCTCGCTGACCAGGTCTACGTCGATCCCGCGGTCGTCGGGTACGTCGCCGAGCTGGCCGAGGAGTCGCGGCGCCAGCCGCACGTGAAGCTCGGCCTCTCGGCCCGAGGTTGTCTCGCCTTCATCCGCGTCGCCAAGACCTGGGCCGCGGCCGACGGTCGTGACCACGTGGTGCCGGACGACATCAAGGAGCTCGCGGAGCCGGTGCTCTCGCACCGCCTCCTTCTCGATGCCGAGGCGCAGTTCAGCGGGGTCAGCGTCCAGACCGTCATCGGTCGGCTGCTCGACGCGGTCGCGCCGCCGACCGACCGGGTGGCCTGAGTCGTTGATGGAGCGGGTCAAGCAGCTGCTGACGATCGTCCGCCCGGTGGGGTGGTTGATCCTCGGCCTCGGGGTCGGCGCGATGTACGTCGCGACCGTCGCGCACTGGCGCGAGCTTGCCGTGATCGCGGTCGCCTGCCTGCTGCTGCTCGCCCTCGCTGCACCGTTCCTGATCGGACGCACCAACGTGGCGGTCGACCTGCGGCTCGAGCCCGAGCGGGTGGCCGCGGGGGAGTCGGTGGCCGCCGGGGTGATCGTGAAGAACATCGCCAACGGCCGGTTGATCCCCACCACGCTCGAGGTGCCGGTCGGCTCCTCGATGCACCGCTACGGCATCTCGTCGCTGCCTGCGGGCGGCCGGCACGAGGAGTCGTTCACGATCCGCACCGAGCACCGCGGTGTCATCGCGGTCGGCCCGGCCATCACCCGTCGTGGTGACCCCATCGGCATCTTCAGCCGCGACATGGTCTGGACCCCCGTGCGCGAGGTGCTCGTGCGGCCGTCCATGGTGCCGCTGGACTCCCTGGGTGCCGGCCTGCTGCGCGACCTCGAGGGCGACTCGACCGATGCCCTGTCGCAGAGCGACCTCGCCTTCCACGCGCTGCGCGAATACGTCCCCGGTGACGACCTGCGCCACATCCACTGGCGCTCCTCCGCCAAGGTGATGGCCTCCGGTGGCGAGTCCAGCCTGCTCGTCCGGCAGTACCTCGACACCCGGCGCAGCCACGCCACGATCGTGGTCGACGACATCGAGTCGTCCTGGGCAGACCCCGACGACTTCGAGTCGGCCATGTCCGTGGCGGCCTCGATCGCCGGACGCGCCGTGCTGGACGAGTTCGACGTCTCCTTCGTCTGCGGCGACACCGCCTCCACCGGCAACGACGGGCACCTGGCCCTGGACGCGGTCTGTCGCGCCGAGCACGGCCGCAGCGGCATCGTGAAGTCCGCCCGTCGAGCGACCCAGGTGGCGCCCGACTGCAGCCTGCTGTTCCTCATCGGCGGCCCCGACACCGAGTTCACCGACCTGCTGCGCGGCGCGGCGGCCTTCCCGCCCGAGGTACGCCGCTATGCGATCCTCATCGACCCGTCGGGCACCAGCCGGGTCACCGAGACCGGCGGACTGCCGGTGCTGCACCTCGCCGAGAAGCAGGACCTCGGCGGACTCCTCCTCTGGAGCGTGAAGTGAGCAGCCCGTCGTCCAACGTCGACACCATGACGCGGTCGCGTCGCAGCCGGGTGCTGCCGGACCTGGTGACCCTGCGCGACCTGCTCTTCGTCCTGGTCCTGAGTGGGCTCGCGCTGAGCGGGTTCGCGACGTCGTTCACCGGCTCGAGCTTCCTGGTGGTGGGACTCACGGGTGTCGTGCTCGCCATCCTGGTCACGCACGCGACGCGCGCGCTCGGGTGGCCGCTGATCGCTCCCGTGGTGATCGTGGCCGCACTGTTCTTCCTGCTGGGCGGGCCACTGTGCCTGCGATCGGCGGGCGACACCGCGTTCCTCCCGGGTGGCTCCACCCTCGGCTCGCTCGTGGACCAGGCGATCTTCGGCTGGAAGGACATGCTGACGACCCTGCCTCCCGTCGACGGCGACGGTCCGCTGCTCGTGCTGCCGTGGTTGCTGGGGTTGGTGGCCGGCCTGATCGGCACCGCGTTGAGCGGTGTCCGTCTCTCGCGGGCCTGGGTGAGTGCCCTGCTGCCGGTGCTCGGCCTGACCGGCATCCTGGTGGCGGTCATCCTGCTCGGCGTACGCCACCCGCAGTCCGTGCTGGTGCAGGGGGCGCTCTTCGCTGCTGTCGCGCTGGGATGGTTGGCGATCCGGTCTCGCCGGGCCTCGGCCACAGTCCACGGCGGTTCCTCCGGCTGGGGCCGGGTCGCCCTCGGTGCCGGGCTGGTCGTGCTGGCATCGGCGCTGGCCCTGCCGGCGAGTGCCCTGGTCACCGGTGATGACGACACGGGCCGGAAGGTCGCGCGCACCTGGGTCGAGCCACCGTTCGACATCGGGCGCTACCCGTCGCCGCTGGCCGGGTTCCGCAAGTACATCGACCTCGGTGCCAACGATGATCCGGCCAACGTCTACGACAAGGTGCTCTTCACGGTCGACGGTGCTGACGGCCAACGGATCCGGATCGCCGCGATGGACACCTACGACGGCATGGTCTGGGGCGCCTCCGACGACGCCCTGCCCGGTGCCGCCGACGACTCCTTCCAGCGGGTCTCGTCGACGATCGACAACCCGGTCGAGGGCAAGGAGATCGAGGCGACGGTCACGATCGGCGAGGGCTACGACGGGGTCTGGTTGCCGACCATCGGCGCCCTGCAGGGTGTGGACTTCCGCCTCGGAGACCCCGAGGCCAAGTCGGAGTCCTTCCGCTACAACCTGGCCACGTCCACCGCGGTCGTCCCGTCGGGCGTGCGACGCGGGGACACCTACTCCTTCACCGCCGTGCAGCCGACCGCCGAGGTCACGGCCGACATGCTGCCCTCGACCGCGCTGTCGGCCGCCCCGCCCGGCACCGGCTTCCTCAAGACGCCTGCCGCGGACTGGGCCGAGCAGGCCACGACCCCGATGGAGCGCGTGCTGGCGATCGCCGAGCACCTCCGTACCGAGGGCAAGTACTCCGACGGCGTCCGCAAGGCGGAGCAGGTCTACCACCCCGGCCACTACGTCCTGCGGCTGTCCGACGAGTTCGTCAACGACGAGCAGATCGTCGGCAACGACGAGCAGTACGCCGCCGTGATGGCCCTCCTCGCCAACGAGGTGGGCGTCCCGGCGCGCGTCGTGCTGGGGGCCGTGATCCCCGAGGGTGGCGTCGTCACCGGGGAGCAGGTCCAGGCCTGGGTCGAGCTCCGCGCGGCGGACGGTTCGTGGCGGACCCTGCCCACCGAGAAGTTCATGTCCAACGAGCCCCCGGCCGAGGAACTGCCCGAGACGAACACGCCGATGAGCGGCACCGTGGTGCCGCCTCCCGCGCCGATTCCGCCGCCGTCGGATGCCGGTGACCAGAGCGATGCCGATCTCAAGCAGCGCAAGGCGACCAAGGACGACCAGGACGAGGAGGCATCGCTCGGCGAACGCATCCCGGCCTGGGTGGTCTTCGTCGGCAGGTACGTCGGCGGCCCGTTGCTCCTCGTCGCGCTCCTCCTCGGGGCGATCGTCGGCGCCAAGGTGATGCGGCGCCGTCGTCGACGCACCGCGGCCAGCGTGTCCGCGCGCTTCGTCGGGGCCTGGCGCGAGCTCGTCGACCATGCCCGCGACCTGGGCCAGCCGGTGCCGCTCGGAGCCATGATCACGCGGCGCGAGCAGTCCGGTTCGATCGGGTCGGAGTCGGCCCCGGCACTGGCTCGGCGCGCCGACAGCTTCGTCTTCGGACCATCCGTGCCCGAGGCCGATGCCGCTGCGACGTACTGGGAATCCGTCGAGTCGGAGCGCCGGGCGATGTCGCACTCCGTGGGCCGGCGACGGCGCTGGCTGGCGGCGGTCAGCCTCGCGTCGCTGCGTCGCGGGAAGTCGTCGCCCTCGGCCGCGAGCCAACCGGTTCTCGACCAGGTGCCGGAGGCCGAGCGGACCCCCTCCACATCACTGAGATCCCGACTCCCGGGCCTCCCCGCGCTGCCCGGGTGGGCACGACGGACGCGCGGTGGCAAGAGACGCTCTTCCTGATTGGGCTTTTGATCCAGAGACTGGCTAAACTGGCGTGTCGGCCCAACGTGGGTTGTGCTTTGTGGTGCCTCGCGGCTGCCCGAGCACGCAAATTCCGCTCTCAACGAGCGGTTCGCAGCGTGCCCGGGAAGAGTCACCACCAACCACCGCACGAGGTCCACCATCACTTGATGGAGGTTCGCGGGCCACCCGTTCCACGCCGTGGAGCGGAGTATCAAACGGTAGAAGACCGAACAACAGATTGTGGAGGACATGCCGAAGAAAGAAGGCGTGATCGAACTTGAGGGCTCCGTCGTGGAGGCCCTTCCGAATGCCATGTTCCGGGTCGAGCTGACCAACGGACACAAGGTCCTCGCCCACATCAGCGGCAAGATGCGCCAGCACTACATCCGGATCCTCCC
>JBDSPC010000132.1:0-3922 GCA_039914485.1 Nocardioides sp. | reverse complement strand
CTCTTGACCTTGCGAATGCGCTTGCGACGGGCGGGGATCATCGAGCGCATCTCCTCGAGCCGGCCGAAGCACAGGAGCCGATCGTCGGGCTCGAGCACCATGGCGGCGCGTGGGTTGGGGATGACGGACGTGCCGCGGTGCAGCGTCAGCACGCTGATGTCGCGCTCGCGCAGGCCCGAGTCCCCCAGCGAGAGCCCGACGATGTCCGCATCGCCGTGAACGAGCAGCTCGGCGACGCCGTACCCCGTCGAGACGCTGAGCCGCTGTCGCACGTCGATCTGCGGGAAGGCGACCTGGTTGTCGATGTGGTCGATGATCGCGCCGGCGACGTCGAGATTGGTCGCCTTCTCGATGCCCTCGAGGCCGGGTGAGGAGTTGACCTCCATCACGAGGGGGCCGTGGTTGCCCTCGAGCATGTCGACGCCGGCCACCCGCAGGCCCATGATCTGGGCGGAGCGCACGGCGGCCTCCTCGAAGGCCGGGTCGAGCTCGACCGCCTCGACGGACCCTCCGCGGTGCACGTTGGAGCGGAACTCGTCGCCCTTCGCCACCCGTCGCATCGCCGCGACGACACGGTCGCCGACGACGAGCGCGCGGATGTCGCGACCTCGTGACTCCTTCACGAAGCGCTGGATCAGGACGTTCTGCTTCGTGCTCTGCAGCGTCTCGATGATGGCCTCGGCCACCTTGATGTCGGGCGCAAGGATGACGCCGATGCCCTGGGTGCCCTCGAGCAGCTTGATCACGACCGGCGCACCGCCGACTCGCTCGATCGCCGGGATCACGTCGGCGCGGTCGCGGACGAACGTCGTGGCCGGCATCGCGATCTCGTGCTTGGACAGGATCTGTGAGGCGCGCAGCTTGTCGCGGGAGTTGGAGATCCCGTAGGCCGTGTTGGGGGTGTAGACGTCCATCTGCTCGAACTGCCGCACGACCGCGGTGCCGAAGTAGGTGATCGAGTTGCCGATGCGCGGCAGGATCGCGTCGTAGTCGGAGAGTTGCTTGCCGCGGAACTGCAGGTCCGGTTGGTCGCCCGACAGGTCGATACCGAAGCGCAGCGTGTTCAGCACCTTCACCTCGTGCCCGCGATCCTGGGCGGCAGTGCGCAGTCGCTGGGTGCTGTAGGAGCGCGGGGCGCGAGACAGGATGGCCAGCTTCACGAGATCAACACCTGATTGGATAGGGGGATGGCGACAACCCATCCAAGCAGCCCCGGTCAGGTGACTGCCGGGTGGCGTGAGTGGGTTTCCCTTCCGGGCATCGACGTCGAGTGGATCAAGGCCAAGCTCGACACCGGTGCACGGTCGAGTGCCATCCACGCCTTCGACATCCACGAGTTCGCCCGGGACGAGGAACAGTGGGTGCGCTTCTCCCTCCATCCCTGGCAGCGATCGCAGGAGGACTCCGTCGACGTCGAGCTCCCGATCCACGACCGCCGGCACGTGCGCTCGTCGACCGGTCACGTGCAGGAGCGCTACGTCGTGCTGCTCGACGTCACCCTCGTCGATCGCACCGTCACCGCGGAGGTGACGCTGACCGGCCGCGACCAGATGGGCTTCCGGATGCTGATCGGACGCGAGGCCCTGCGACAGGGCTATCTCATCGACTCGCGTCGGTCCTACCTCGGCGGCCGGCCGAAGAAGTCCGTGCGGCGCCGCAACCGCGGCGTCTGAACACCTCCCCTTGCGGAGGTGCGTCCGCGCGTCTACTCTCAGCCTTACGTTGTAAGACTTACAGTGTAAGGGGAGCGTCATGAAGGCAGCAGTCCGCAGGTCGTACGGCGAACCGTCCGGTGTTCGCATCGAAGAGGTGCCGGCCCCCACGCCGGGCGCGAAGCAGGTCCTCGTGCGGGTGCACGCGACCGCGGTGACGGCCGCCGACGCCCGGATCCGGGGCGCCAACTTCCCCCGGGGCTACGGCCTGATCGCGCGGACCCTCTTCGGTCTGCGCCGACCGCGCCAGCCGATCCTGGGCGGAGTCGCCAGCGGCGTCGTCGAGGCCGTGGGCTCGCGCGTCGAGGGCTTCGCGGTCGGCGACGTGGTCTGTGGCACGACCGGCCTGGGACTCGGCTGCCATGCCGAGCTCGCGGTCCTGCCCGCCAAGAAGCTGGTGCACAAGCCGGACGCCGTCTCGCACGAGCAGGCCGCCGGGGTGCTCTTCGGCGGATCGACCGCCCTGCACTTCATCCGCGACGTCGCGCAGGTGCGGCCGGGTCAGACCGTGCTGGTCAACGGCGCATCCGGTGCGGTCGGCACCAACGCCGTACAGCTGGCGAAGCACTTCGGTGCCGAGGTCACGGCCGTGGCGAGCGCGGCCAACGCCACGCTGCTCAAGGAGCTGGGGGCCGACCACGTCGTCGACTACGCCCTGACGCCGGTGACCACGCTGACCGAGAAGTTCGACGTCGTCATCGACAACGTCGGCAACGTCGGGATCCCGACCGGCAAGCGCATGCTCACGCCCGACGGGGTGATGATCCTGATCGTCGGTGACCTCAGTGAGGCCCTGCGCGCCCGCGGCAACGTGAAGGGCGGACCGTCGCCCGAGCGCGCCGAGTCGTTCACCACGCTGCTCGGCCTGGTCGCCGACGGCACCCTCACGGTCGTCAACCAGGACGTCCTCGACCTCGAGGACATCGCCCACGCGCACGAGATCGTCGACTCCGGACGCAAGGTCGGCAACCTCATCATCAAGCTCACGTGAGCTTGGGGCCGACGCCCAGGTCGCGCGTCAGCACGCGGTGCCACTTGAGCCTCGGCACGTCGTGCAGGGCGGCCACCCCCACGCCGTACTTGCTGATCGAGACCGGGCGGTGGCCGCGCGCCCACAGCAGTCGGTCCATGGCGGACGGGGTCGAGCCGCCCTTGGTCTCGACGATGGCGAGGCCGGGCCGGTCGAGGTCGCGTGCGGACTCCCCTGGTGCGGCGAGCCAGGTCCAGCCGAGCGCGGTGTCGATGGTGACGCGCGTCGGGCGGTCGCCGGGCAGCAGCAGGGTGCTGCGGTCGTACGCCGTCGCGAGCACCGGCCTCAGCTCGCCGGCGCGCACCCCGCAGACCATCGCGGTGGCGAGCGATTCGTCGACGAAGGCCTGCCCGGGTCCGTCCATCGCGGTGGACTCGAGGTCGGCGTGCGGGATGCGGACCTTGGTGGTGACGTCGCGGGCCGAGCGGGTCTTCACCTCGAGCCACGAACCGCCGGTGTCGAGGTAGGACCGGCTGCGCACCTTCCAGCGCCGGCGACGGCGCTGGCCGGCGACTCGATAGCTGGCCAGTTCGGCGGTGTCGAGGTAGACCGACCGATAGCCGTGCGTGCGCCGGCCCTCGTGCTCGAGCACCCGCGTGCCCGGCGGCGCCTGCGCGACCAGGTCGCGCAGGGCGGCCCGCGGGACGACGTACTTCCGGTCGATCCGCTCGAGCAGCGCGGCCTGCTCGACGAGCTCGTCGAGGCCGATCGGTGCCAGGAGCTCGATGCTCATGCGGGGTGCTCGATGAGCTCGTGCGTCGCGACCGTGCGCGGGGCGGTGACGGCGTTCGGCGAGTAGCGCACCCGCACGAGCGTGGTGTCGTTGACCAGGTCCGTACGGCCCACGCTGACGTCCTGCACGTGCGCGCCGAGCAGTGCCTCGAGGTGCGTGACGAGACGGCTCTCGTCCGTGAACGCACGGTCGACGAGCACCTCCTGGGTGCGACCGGGACCGACCACGCGCGGGTGGTCGCCGACGAAGATGCTGAGCAGGACCGCCAGCATCAGTGCGCCGGAGAGCCAGCTCGGTGCCGAGAGCAGGCCGCCGGTCAGGCCGAGCGCGAGCGCCGCGAAGTAGTAGGCCACCTCGTGCTGCGCCAGCTCCTCGGAACGGAGCCGGATGATCGAGAGCACGCCGAACAGCCCGAGCCCGAGGCCCGCCCCGACCGTCCCGGAGCCC
>JBDSPC010000121.1:0-7249 GCA_039914485.1 Nocardioides sp. | reverse complement strand
AGAACGCGCAGGGCCAAGGCGCGTACGACGAGGGCGGCAGTCGCCGCAGTCGTCGCCGCCGCGGCCGCGACCGTGACCGGCAGCCGGGCAGCCCCGCCGCCGCTCGGCCCGCCGCTGCCTCGAGCAGCCAGCGCAGCGAGCCGGACACGACGATCCTCGAGGACGACGTCCTGACGCCGGCCGCGGGCATCCTCGACGTGCTCGACAACTACGCCTTCGTCCGCACCAGCGGCTACCTGCCGGGCACCGACGACGTCTACGTCTCGTTGTCGATGGTCCGCAAGTACGGCCTCCGCCGTGGTGACGCCATCGTCGGCCAGGTGCGCCAGCCCCGCGAGGGTGAGCGCAAGGAGAAGTTCAACCCGATGGTGCGTATCGACAGCGTCAACGGGACCGACCCCGAGGCCGCTCGTGAGCGCCTCGAGTTCGAGACCTTCACGCCGGTGCACCCCACCGAGCGGCTCCGGCTGGAGACCGACGCAGCCAATCTGACCGGCCGGATCATCGACATCGCAGCCCCGATCGGCAAGGGCCAGCGCGGCCTGATCGTGGCCCCGCCGAAGTCCGGTCGGACCACCCTCCTGCAGTCCGTCGCGCAGTCGATCTCGCGCAACAACCCGGAAGCTCACCTGATGGTGGTGCTCCTGGACGCTCGCCCCGAGGAGGTCACCGACTTCCAGCGGGCCGTCAAGGGCGAGGTCATCGCCTCGACCTTCGACCGGGCCGCCAGCGACCACACGATGCTGGCCGAGCTCGCGATCGAGCGGGCGAAGCGGCTGGTCGAGCTGGGCCACGATGTCGTCGTCCTGCTCGACTCCGTCACGAGCCTGGCCCGGGCCTACAACGTCTCGGCCCCCGCGACCGGACGGACCCTGGCCGGCGGCGTCGATGTCGGCGCCGTACACCCGCCCAAGCAGCTGTTCGGCGCGGCCCGCAACGTCGAGGGCGGCGGCTCGCTGACCATCCTGGCGGCGATCGTCGTCGAGACCGGCTCGGCCACCGACGAGGTGATCTTCGAGGAGTTCGGCGGCACCGCCAACATGGAGCTGCGCCTGCGCAGCGAGCTGGCGCGGGCCCACACCTTCCCCGCGGTCGACCTCGTCGCCTCGGGCACCCGCCAGGAGGCGTTGCTCTCCAGCGAGCAGGAGGCCGGGATCGTCCAGGCCCTGCGTCGCAAGATGTCCTCGGACCCGATCGGCTCCGTCGAGGGGGTGCTCGAGCAGCTCCGCAAGGCGCAGAACAACATCGAGTTCCTGACAAAGCAGCAGAAGCCCGGCGCTGGCCGCGGTAACTAGTTACATTCTCACCTAGCTCGGCAAACCGGAGGGAGTGCGTCATGGCGCGCATTCTTGTTGCCGACGACGACGTAGACATCCGCGAGCTCGTCGCATTCAAGCTGACATCGTTGGGGCACGACGTCGTCGCGGTCGGCGACGGCGCCGCAGCGATCCAGGCATGCCAGGAGCAGAGCCCGGACCTGGCGGTGCTGGACGTGATGATGCCCGGCATGTCGGGCCTCGACGCGGTGCGCCTGATCCGGGCCGAGACACACCTGGCGCACCTGCCGGTCATCCTGCTCACGGCCCGCGCCCAGGAGTCCGATGTCGAGACCGGCTTCGACTCCGGCGCCGACGACTACATCACCAAGCCGTTCAGCCCGCGCGAGCTGGCGCACCGCGTGGCCGCCCTGCTCGCTCGGGAATCCACGGATTCGCACTAGCGTTGGGCCCAGTGGCACACTGTGCCGGTTCCGGTTCACGTCCGTCGCACCCAAGCGCCGACGACCCGGAGCATCGTTTGAAAGGACGACACCCCATGAAGAAGGACATCCACCCCGCATACGTGGAGACCACGGTCACCTGTACCTGCGGCGCGAACTTCACCACCCGCAGCACCGCGACCTCCGGCTCGCTCAAGGCCGACGTCTGCTCGCAGTGCCACCCGTTCTACACCGGCAAGCAGAAGATCCTCGACACCGGCGGCCGCGTGGCCCGCTTCGAGGCCCGCTACGCCAAGAAGGCCGACAAGGCCGAGACGGCTGAGCCTGCCGAGAGCAAGTAGCTCCCTTCCAGCGCCGACCTCCCGCACTGCGGGCGGTCGGCGTTGTGCATTTCGCGCAAGCCATTTGATCGACCACCTGAGGAGCACCGTGTTCGAGGCCGTTGAAGGGCTCGTCGCCGAGCATGCCGACATCGAGAGTCGGCTCGCGGAGCCGGAGACGCATGCCGACCAGCGCCTGGCCAAGAAGCTCAACCAGCGCTACGCCGAGCTCTCGGCGATCGTCACGACGTGGCGCCACTGGCTGCAGCTCGCCGACGACATCGAGGCGGCCCGCGAGCTCGCCAGCGAGGACGCGAGCTTCGCCGACGAGGCCGAGCAGCTCACGGCCGAGCGGGAGAAGGCCCAGGAGCGCCTGCGCCACCTGCTGGTCCCGCGCGACGCGACGGATGCCAAGGACGCGATCCTCGAGGTGAAGTCGGGGGAGGGGGGCGAGGAGTCCGCCCTGTTCGCCGGCGACCTGCTGCGGATGTACACCCGCTTCGCCGAGCAGCGTGGCTGGGCCACCGAGGTGCTCGACGCGACCGAGTCCGACCTGGGCGGCTACAAGTCCGTCACCGTCGCGGTGAAGGCCAAGGGGGTTGCGGAGCCCGGCGAGGCGCCGTACGCCCTGCTGAAGTTCGAGGGTGGCGTGCACCGTGTGCAGCGCGTGCCCGTCACCGAGTCGCAGGGACGCGTCCACACCAGCGCGGCCGGCGTGCTGGTGATGCCGGAGGCGGAGGACGTCGACGTCGAGATCCACGACGCCGACCTGCGCATCGACGTCTACCGCTCGTCCGGGCCGGGCGGCCAGAGCGTCAACACCACCGACTCCGCCGTGCGCATCACGCACGTGCCGACCGGCATCGTCGCGAGCTGCCAGAACGAGAAGAGCCAGCTGCAGAACAAGGAGTCCGCGATGCGGATCCTGCGCGCCCGGCTGCTCGCGGCCGCCCAGGAGGAGGCCGACGCGGAGGCGAGTGCCGCGCGCAAGAGCCAGATCCGCACGGTCGATCGCTCCGAGCGCATCCGCACCTACAACTTCCCGGAGAACCGCATCTCCGACCACCGCACCGGCTACAAGGCCTACAACCTCGACACCGTCCTCGACGGCGAGCTGGGGCCGGTCCTGCAGTCCTGCGTCGAGGCCGACCTCGCCACGCGGCTCGAGGCTCTCGAGCAGTGAGTGGCGTACGCCGCAACGTAGCCCTGGCAGTGGCGGTCGACCGGCTCCGGGCGGCCGGGGTTGCGAGCCCCGAGCACGACGCGGCCGAGCTGCTCGCGCACGTGCACGGGCTGGAGCGCACGACCCTGTTCAAGATCGACACCGTGGACGGTGAGCTCGCCGAGCGCTTCGACACCCTGGTCGAGCGACGGGCCGCCCGCGAACCGCTGCAGCACCTGATCGGTGCCGCCTTCTTCCGGCACGTCGAGCTGGCCGTCGGCCCCGGCGTCTTCGTGCCTCGGCCCGAGACCGAGCTGCTGGCGGGGTGGGCGATCGAGCACGCCTCGGCCGTCCTGGCCGGCGGTCGGACCCCGGTCGTCGTCGACCTCTGCACCGGGTCGGGCGCGATCGCGAAGGCCCTCGCTGACGAGGTGTCCGACGCGGACGTGCACGCCGTCGAGCTCGACGAGTCCGCGCACGACTGGGCCGAGCGCAACCTCACCGGCACCGGCGTCGACCTCCGCCACGGCGACATGGGTACGGCGTTCGACGACCTGCTCGGGACCGTGGACGTGGTCGTGTGCAATCCGCCGTACATCCCGCTCGAGGCCTGGGAGTCCGTGGCCGCCGAGGCGCGCGACCACGACCCGCACCTGGCCCTCTTCTCCGGCGACGACGGGCTCGACGCGATCCGCGTGCTGGCCGTGCGCGCCGCCCTGCTGCTGAGGCCCGGGGGAGTGGTCGGCGTCGAGCACGCGGACGTGCAGGGAGAGTCCGCGCCCGCCGTCCTCGCCGCCACCGGGCGATGGTTCGAAGTGGTCGACCACCGTGACCTGGCAGGTCGTCCGCGCTTCACGACGGCGCGGCTGGCACGATAGGCGGGTGCAACGCCTACCCGTGACCACCGACGACGAGCGCGAGGCGGCGATCGAGGCCGCGGCCCTGGCCATCCGACGGGGAGAGCTGATCGTGCTGCCGACCGACACGGTCTACGGCATCGCGGCCGACGCGTTCTCTCCCGACGCCGTCTCTGCCCTGCTCGCGGCGAAGGGCCGGGGCCGGGAGATGCCGCCGCCGGTGCTGGTGAGCGCCGCGACGACGCTCGACGCACTCGCCGTCGGAGTTCCGGACTATGCGCGCAAGCTGGTCGAGGAGTTCTGGCCCGGAGCCCTGACCGTCGTGTGCCGCCAGCAGACCTCCTTGCAGTGGGACCTGGGCGAGACCCGCGGCACCGTGGCAGTGCGGATGCCCGACGACGAGATCGCCCTGGCCGTGCTCGAACGCACCGGTCCGCTCGCGGTCAGCTCCGCCAACCTGTCGGGTCGTCCGGCCGCTCGCACCGCCGACGAGGCGGAGTCGATGCTGGGAGAGTCGGTCGAGGTGATCGTGGACGCCGGCACGAGCGCGGGCGCGGATGCCTCGACCATCGTCGACTGCACCGGTGCGGAGGGTCGGATCCTGCGCCGGGGTGCGATCTCCCTCGATGCGCTCAACGCCGTCCTCGAACCTCTCGGCGCTGCCCTCACGGACGAAGGCTGATGCGCGAATACCTCCTCGTCTTCCTCGTCGCCGGCACGGTCACCTACCTCCTGACCGTCATCGCGCGCGAGATCGCGCTCCGCACGGGCGCGGTCGCCAAGGTCCGCGACCGTGACGTGCACACCGAGCCGATTCCCTACATGGGCGGGCTCGCGATGCTCGGCGGCCTGTGGGCGGCCTACTTCGTGGCGCGCGAGCTGCCGTTCCTGTCCCGGAGCGAGGGATTCGTCTTCCAGGACGCTGGCGTCGTGCTCCTGGCCGGCTCGCTGGTCTGCGCGGTCGGCGTGCTCGACGACATCTTCGAGATCGACGCCCTGACCAAGCTGGGGGGCCAGGTGCTGGCGGCGGCCCTCCTGGTGGCGCTGGGCGTCCGGTTCTACTACTTCCCCGGCTTCGACGGAAGCAGCCAGTTCATCCTGGACCCGGCCCAGGGGGCCCTGCTGAGCGTCGTGGTGGTGATCGCGACGATCAACGCGGTCAACTTCGTCGACGGGCTCGACGGGCTCGCGGCCGGCGTCGTGGGCATCGGCGCCGTGGCCTTCTTCCTCTTCTGCTACGTCCTGGCCGACGTCAACGACCTGACCCTCGCCACCACCGGCGCGCTGCTCACCGCCAGCCTCGCCGGCGCCTGCGCCGGCTTCCTGCCGCACAACTTCCACCCGGCCCGGCTGTTCATGGGCGACTCCGGATCGATGCTGATCGGCCTGGTGCTCTCGGCGAGCGCGTTGACGGTGACCGGCCAGTTCGCCGGCAACGAGATCGACTCCGACGGCAACAACTTCCTGGTCACGGTCCTGCCCGTGCTGCTGCCGGCCTCGCTGTTGATGGTGCCGGTCGCCGACCTGGTGCTGGCGGTCGTACGCCGCACGCGGGCCGGCCGGTCGCCGTTCGCGCCCGACAAGCAGCACCTGCACCACCGGCTGCTCGAGATCGGGCACTCGCAGCGCCGAGCCGTCTACATCATGTGGATGTGGGCTGCCCTGGTCGCCGGGGGATCGGTGCTCGTCAGCCTGCGCAAGGGGCAGTCGACCTGGATCGGACTGGGGGCCGCGTTCGTCCTGGTCGCGGTGATGACCTTCGTGCTGCCCGTGCTGCACAAGCCGGGTGCGAACAAGGCCGGTTTTCAGGGGCCGGAGACTTTGTGATAGTTTTCACGAGCGGACCAGAAGCCCCGAAATACAAGGGTTGACCGCACCGATCTGACCCCTCCACAGGACGGCCGCCGACATGACGACCGAGTCGAAGCAGGACACCCGCCCGGGTGCTTTCGTGCTCCTCGGTGCGGCCGGAGCAGCGTTCGTCGCCGGCCTCGTGATGGCGTTGGTCGCCTGGGTCTTCGCCGACCTCACCGCCGTACGCAGCGTCGCGGTCAGCACCCTGCTGGTCGTGGCTGTGATCGGCTTCGGCGTCTACGTCCTCAACACCGTGGCCTCGATCATGCCGAGCATGACCGTGCTCGTCGCGCTCGTGACCTACTCCGTGCAACTGGTCGTGCTGGCCGCCGTCGTGCTGGGTCTCGCCCGCAACGGAATGATGGACGACACCTTCGACCGACGCTGGTTCGGAGGTGGCGTTGCCGTCGCCACCCTGGCCTGGATGGTGGCCCAAATCATCGCCGCCATGCGGGCCCGGATCCCCGTCTACGACCTACCTGAGGCGGGTGCGCGATGACCACCCACGCCTGCTATTGTCCGGGGCGCGATGGCTCAGCAGCAGGCCCCTTCGGAGCATCCGGACGAACCCCACTACGGCGACCCCTGGTTGGCGTTTTCCTACCTCGTCTCGGGTGCGACGATCTACGGCCTCATCGGCTGGGGTCTCGATCGATGGCTGGGCACCAAGTACCTCGTCGTCATCGGCATCATGCTCGGTGTGGCGCTGGCGATCTACATGACTTTCGGACGGTTCGGCGGGCTGGGCTCGCGGCAGGACAATCAGAGCCAAGGCAGGAGAGAGAATGAGCTTCCACGTGACTCTGAGTGAGGGCACCACGGAGGAGAGCGGTTTCCAAGCTCCCGGTCCGGGCAGCTTCGAGCTCCCCCCGGTCTTCCACATCGGCGACTTCGGCGTCACCAAGCCCATGCTGCTGCTCGTGCTCTCGGCCGTGCTCATCCTGGCCTTCACGATCACCGCCTCGCGCAAGCAGCAGATGGTCCCGGGCCGCCTGCAGTTCGCCGGCGAGACCGTCTACGGCTTCGTGCGCAACACGCTCGCCCGCGACAACATCGGCAGCGAGCACTACATGAAGTTCGTGCCCTACCTCTTCTCGTTGTTCCTCTTCATCCTGGTGAACAACTACTACGGCATCATCCCGCTGCTGCAGTTCTCGAGCTTCTCGCGCATCGGCTTCGTGGTCCCGATCGCGCTGATCACCTGGTTCGTCTACATCGGCACCGGCGTCTGGAAGCACGGCCCGCTCGGCTACCTCAAGCACGCGACGATGCCGGCCGGCGTCTCCGGTCCGATCCTGATCATGCTGGTCCCGCTGGAGTTCTTCTCCAACATCCT
>JBDSPC010000115.1:0-2808 GCA_039914485.1 Nocardioides sp. | reverse complement strand
GCGAGCTCGTGGCTGGTGATCACCGCGCCGAGCGGCTGGCCGTTCCCGATCGCCTTGGCGACCGCGACGATGTCGGGGACGACCCCTTGCTGCTCGAAGCCCCAGAACCAGGAGCCGAGCCGGCCGTAGCCGACCTGCACCTCGTCGGCGACGGCGAGGCCGCCGTGCGAGCGGACGGCGTCGTAGATGGCGGCGAGGTAGCCGTCCGGGAGGGCGATGCCACCGGCGTTGCCGTAGAACGGCTCGGCGATGAAGGCGCCGACCGGCCGGCCGGTGCGAGCCAGCCGCTCGATCTCGGCCACCGCCTCCTCGGCGTATCGGGGCGCGTCCTCACCACGGTGCTTGCCGCGGTAGGAGTTCGGCGCCTCCAGGGTGTGCACCCAGTCGGGGCGGGTCTCGAGCGCCTGCGGGTTGTCTGCCACCGAGGTGGACACCGCATCGGAGAGGAACGTCCAGCCGTGGTAGGCCTCCCGAACCGCGAGCAGGTCCGTCCGGTCCGAGCAGGTACGGGCGATGCGCAGGGCCAGGTCGACCGCCTCGGACCCACTGTTGACCAGGAAGACCGCGTCCAGACCGTCGGGCAGGGTCTCGACGATCCGCTCGGCATACTCGGTGATCGCCGGGTAGTGGAACCGGGAGTTGGTGTTGAGCGTGCGCCACTGCGCGGCGACCGCCTCGGTCAGGCGCGGGTGCGCGTGTCCGATGGAGGTCACGTTGTTGACCGCGTCCAGGTACACCCTCGCGTCGCTGTCGACGAGGTACTGCCGCCAGCCGCGCACCATCATCGGCGGCTCGTCGTAGTAGTGCTCCTGGACCTCGGCGAGCACCCGCCGGCGCCGGGCGGCCAGCGCCTCGGGGTCCTGCCGCGCGTCCGGGAGAGCTCGTCCGAGCAGCAGCGACGTCGGGTCCGCGACCAACGCACGCCAGGCCCGGGCCCAGCCGGCGCGGACCGCTCCGGGCGCGTCGGTGCCGGTCCGCGTGACCCGGACACGGAACCGGGTGCGGCCGTGGCCCAGCGTCGCGCCGGCCGTCAGCCAGGTGCCGTCGGGGACCCCCGGCTCGATGCCGTCGAGGTGCAGGTCAACCTCGTCGTGGCGCAGGAGCAGCCCGGCCGGGGTGCGCATGACCGATCCCGGCCACGGAGCCAGCACGTGGTGCGGCTGTGCCACGGTGACCTCGACGGCGAGGGCGGTGTTCGCCGGCTCCGCGGTGGCGGCTGGGGTCGCCCCGGTCAGCCGCGGTTCGGCGAACCGGGTGATCACCGCGGACGCACCCGCGGCCACGGCCTCCTCGGCGAGGTGCTTCTCGACGCCGGGCTCGAGCCAGCGGCCGTGGTCGAGGGCGCCGCTGGTCGCGGACAGGTCGAGGACGACGACCGCGTCCGGGTCCAGGCCGTCGAGCAGCGGCCCGTGCGCGGGCAGGGCGGTCTCGTCGGCGGCGATGCCGAGGGTGGCGAGCGCTCGCGCCGTGACCACGGGCAGCGGCACCGACGTCGCCTCCTCGAAGATCGCCCGTTCGTGGACCATGTTCTCCTCGGCGTACAGGTTGCCGGGGTCGGTGGCCATCACGTGGTGCCCGCTGGCGACCAGGACTGCGGCCCGGATCACCACCAGCGGCCACAGTGCCTCCGCCTCGGCACGCGTCAGCGGACGGATCGCGTGGTACGAGGCGACGGCGGCCATCGCGCGACCGATGTCGACGCCGTCGTGGTGCAGCAGTGAGGAGACGGTGATCGCGAGCTCGCCGACCGTCCAGGTGCGGTTGAGGTCGCCGAAGTCGATCACGCCGTCCGGGATGCGGCCGACCGTGTCCCGACAGACGACGTTGTCGTCCGTGAGGTCGCCGTGGATCACCTGCTCGGGCAGGTCGTGTGCCACCGCGGTCAGCGCGGTCGTCGCCTCGGTGGCCGCGGCCTGCAACCGCTCGCGCAACGCGGCCTCGCCGACGTAGGGCAGCAGGACGGCGAGCACCTCGGCCCCACGGCGTAGGTCCCACTGGCTCTCCCGGAGCGCACCCGGGTGCTCGAAGTCCACCAGGGCGAGGTCGACCTGGGCAGCAAGCTGGCCCAGCGCTCGTACCGCCCGCGGGGCGAGGTGGCCACTGCCGGACAGGGTGCGCCCGTCGAGGTAGTCGAGCACCCGTGCGGGCGCGGACTGACCTTCGTGCTCGATGACCCGCACGGTGCTCGCGCCGGTCTCGGAGTCGGCGCCGGTCTCCGGGGCGAGGGCCAGCGGCACCCGGATCCGCGGTGCGGCCTCGGCGACCAGGCGGGCGGCGACCGACTGGGCCTCGAGCTCGGCGACCGACGTCTCGGGGTTGGCGATCTTGAGCAACCGGTGCGCACCGTCGGTGGCGGTCAGCAGGAAGTTGAGGTCCTGGTGACTGCCCAGCGGCTCGGCGTTCGCCACCACCCCGAAGTGGTCGCGCGCGAGGCGGCTGGCGTCGGCGGCGGAGATCGCCGGCGGGGGCGGAGGGACGAGCGGGCTCGCGCTGCTTCCGGTGCTGGTCATTCGGATTCCTGTCCTGGGTCGAGGCGGGGCTAGCCGGGTCTGCGTCAGCTGCTGTGGGCCTTGATCGAGGCCAACAGTGTCGAGAGGCCGAACTCGAACGCGTTGTCGGCGCGGTGCTCGGGGTTGGACTGGCCGGTGAGCGCGGCGGCGAGGTGGGGGGCGTCGACGTCCTCGGGGATCTCCCACATGACGTCGGGGGCGGCGAGGTCGAGCGCGGAGCCGATGACGAAGTTCTCGCAGGCCGTGAGGAAGGCCATCGCCTGGGCGCTGGATACGCCGACCTCCTCGAGGCGTTCGA
>JBDSPC010000111.1:0-19117 GCA_039914485.1 Nocardioides sp. | reverse complement strand
TCGTCATGGGCAACCTCGACGCACGCCGTGACTGGGGCTTCGCCGGCGACTACGTCGAGGCGATGTGGCGGATGCTCCAGCAGGACGTCGCCGACGACTACGTCATCTCCACGGGCGAGACGCACTCCATCGAGGAGCTGCTCACCGTCGCCTTCAACCATGTCGGCATCGAGGACTGGAGCAGCCACGTCCGCCAGGACCCGGCCTTCATGCGCCCCGCCGAGGTCGACGAGCTCATCGGCGATGCGAGCAAGGCCCGGGAGGTGCTCGGCTGGAAGCCCACCGTCGCCTTCGACGAGCTCATCGCGATGATGGTCGACGCCGACGTCGCGGCCCTGCAGGCCGGCTGGTGAGGGCTCTCGTCACCGGCATCGGGGGCCAGGACGGCAGCTACCTCGCCGAGCGGCTGATCGCCGACGGCGTCGAGGTGCACGCGCTCGTCCTGCACGACGACGCCACGCCCCACTGCCCGCCCGAGGTGACCCGTCACCTCGGCGACCTCGCCGACGTCGACGCCACCCGGCGACTGGTCCTCGACCTCGCACCCGACGAGATCTACAACCTCGCGGCGATCAGCTCCGTCGCGCAGTCGTGGGACGAACCCGACCTGGTGGCGCGCGTCAACGGCCTGGCCGCGGTCGCGCTGATGGAGTCCGCGCGGCAGGTCGGCGACCACGTGCGCTTCATCCAGGCATCGAGCGCCGAGATCTTCGGCGAGCCCGACACCTCCCCCCAGACCGAGGCCACGCCGGTCCGCCCGCTCAACCCGTACGGCGCCGCGAAGGCCTACGCACATCTCGCGATCGCCGTACACCGCCAGCGCGGAGCGCACGCGTCGAGCCTCGTGCTCTACAACCACGAGTCCCCGCGCCGGCCGGAGCGGTTCGTGACGCGCAAGATCACCGCGACCGTCGCCGCGATCGCGACCGGACGGGCCGAGAGCCTCACCCTCGGCAACCTCGAGGCACGACGCGACTGGGGCTGGGCGCCCGACTACGTCGACGCGATGGTGCGCGCGGCCCGCGCCGACGAACCGGACGACTACGTCATCGCCACCGGCGTCGGCCACACGGTGCGCGACTTCGTGGCCACGGCGTTCCGGCATGCCGGCATCACCGACTGGGAGGGCTTGGTCACCAGCGACCCCGCCCTGACGCGTCCCGCCGACGCGACCGACCTCACGGGCGATGCGACCCGCGCCCGCGCCAGGCTCGGCTGGGCGCCGACCGTGGACTTCGACGGGCTGGTGGCGGCGATGGTCGCCGCCGACCTCAGCGCCTAGCGTCCGGCCTTCTCCTCGAGGAGGCCGAGCAGGTAGGCGCCGTACCCGCTCTTGACCAGCGGCTCGGCCCGCTCGCCTAGCTCGGCGTCGGACAGGAAGCCCATCCGCCAGGCGACCTCTTCGGGGCACCCGATCTTGAAGCCCTGGCGGCCCTCGATCGTGCGGACGAAGTTGCTGGCGTCGTTGAGCGAGTCGAAGGTGCCGGTGTCGAGCCAGGCGGTGCCGCGCGGCAGCACCTCGACCTGGAGCGTGCCCGCCTCGAGGTAGATCCGGTTCAGGTCGGTGATCTCGAGCTCGCCGCGCGCCGACGGCTTGAGGTCGGCGGCGTGGCCGATCACGTCGTTGTCGTAGAAGTAGAGACCCGGCACGGCGAAGTGGCTCTTGGGGTGCTCGGGCTTCTCCTCGAGGGACAGCGCGTGACCATCGGCGTCGAACTCGACGACACCGTAGGCCTTCGGATCCGCCACGTGGTAGCCGAAGACGGCCGCGCCCCGGAGGTCCTCGAAGCGGCGCAGCCGGGTGCCGAGGCCGGTGCCGTAGAAGATGTTGTCGCCGAGCACGAGCCCGGCGGTCTCGCCGCCGATGTGGTCGGCCCCGATGATGAACGCCTGCGCGAGTCCGTCGGGACTCGGCTGCACGGCGAAGGTGATGTTGACGCCGAACTGCGAACCGTCACCGAGCAGTCGGTGGAAGCCCTCGGCCTCGTGCGGGGTGGTGATGATCAGCACGTCGCGGATCCCCGCAAGCATCAGCGTGGACAGCGGGTAGTAGATCATCGGCTTGTCGTAGACCGGCACGAGCTGCTTGCTGATGCCCTGCGTGATGGGGTGCAGTCGCGACCCCGTGCCACCGGCCAGAATGATTCCGCGCATGCGGGCAGCCTATGTGCAGGAGCGTTTGGCACCATGGCGCCCATGCCGGGGGCCTCCGTACGTCGACGCGGCGCCCTGGCAGTGCTGGCGGTTGCTCTCCTGATGGGGCTCGCGATCGCCGTACCCCTCGGCTGGACGTGGTGGCAGGGCAAGCAGGCCCAGGCCTCGCTCGAGCGCGCGGTCGTCGCCCTGCAGGACCAGGACGTCGATGCGGCACGCGGCCAGGTCGAAGACGCTCGGGTGTACGCCGATCGCGGGATCGCCACCCGGCACGGGATCCTGGGCACGTTGTGGCGCAACCTGCCGATCCTGGCACCGGCTGCCGACGATGCCGAGCGGATGGCCGACGCCGTCGACGACCTGACGGCGGTGGCCGAGGCAGGGGTCGCGATCTACCCCCAGCTCACCGGCGACGAGGGTCGCCTCGTCACCGACGGGAAGGTCGACCTGGCCACGCTGGGCGACGTGCTCGACTCCTTCGGCGACGTGCAGACGCATGTCGCGGACGCCCGGGCCTCTCTCGAGGCCGTCGAGGCGGACGCGCCCCTGATCGGTGGGACGATCGCCGACCTGCGCGACGAGGGCCTCGAGGGCCTCGAGCCCGTGGGGCGCGGCGTCGACACCCTCGCGCCGCTCGTCGAGGTCCTGCCCGACCTCCTCGGCGAGAACGGTCGGCGCGACTACCTGATCGCGGTCCTCAACCCGGCCGAGCAGCTCTACTCCGGGGGCACCCCGCTCACCTTCACCCCGATGTCGGTGCGCGATGGCAGGATCGACATGGGGGTTCCCCAGGACACCGCCACCCATGGTGCTGCCTTCGTGCCGCGCTACTGGCCCAAGGTCGACGGCAACCCCTTCCACCGCGGGCGCCTGCGGATCGGCACCGCGACCTTCGCGCCCGACTGGTCGGTGTCGGGCGAGGAGGCACTGCGCGCGTGGCGCAGCCTGCGCAGCAAGCAGATGGACGGCCTGATCGCCATCGACGTGATGGCCCTGCGCGACCTGGTCGCGATCACCGGCCCGCTGGACGTGCCGTACTACGGCGAGGTCAACGCCGAGAACTTCGTGCAGACCCTGATCGGCAGCTACGACTCGATCCCCGACTACCGCGTGCGGCACCAGATCAACCAGGCACTGGTGCCGATCTTCCGGGACCGCCTCTTCCGGACCGGCCAGTTCGTCGAGAAGTTCCAGTCCCTCAAGGCCAACGCCGACGCCCGGCACTTCGCGGTCTACCTGCGCGATCCCGCGACCCAGGCCGCATTCGAACGCGTCGGCCTGACCGGCGAGCTCTCCGACACCGACCACGACTACCTCGGGGTCTTCACCCAGAACGCCGTGCCCAGCAAGACGGACTACTGGCAGAACCGCACCCTCACCTCCGACGTCGTTCTCCGAGCCGACGGCAGCGCCCACGTCACCGCGACGAACCGGATCCACAACGACAGCACGCCCTATCCCTTCCGCGGGCCTGACCCGCGCGAGGGCTACTCCACCCGCTTCGCCACCCTCTCGGTCGCCCAGTTCCTGCCGCGGGGCGCGAGCGACGTGGTGGCCAGGGTCGACGACGCGTTCTTCGAGCCGAACATCGGCGACTTCTACGGACGACCGTTCCTGCGCCGTACCGTCGCCTTCGAGCCGCAGGCCACCCACGAGCTGGCCGTCGCCTACGACGTGCCGAAGGCAGCGGACGTCACCGACGGCGAGCTGACCTACTGCCTCGACATCGACCCGCAGGGCCTCGTCCGCCCCTCGGCCGTCAACGTGACCGTGCACCTCCCGCCGGGCTCCGAGGTCGTCGACCTGCCCGAAGGCTGGGTCGAGATCGACGCCGGGACCATCGGCTGGGGCGGCGCGTCCCTGATCTCCCAAGAGTCCTTCGAGGTGACCCTCTCCCTGAGAGGATGACGCCCGTGCCTTCCGCCTCATCCCTCCGCAAGCCGATCGTCCTGCTGGCATTCGCGGCCGGGATGGTGGCGCTGGGCGTCTCCGTCGCCCGCGTCCCGGCCGCCGCAGACGACGCCCGCCAGCAGCTCAGCGTGGCGAAGATCGCGATCGAGGCCGGCGACCAGGACGCCGCAGAGGCCGCCGTCGAGCGGGCGCGCGACCACGTCGACACCGTCCAGCTCGGGATGCAGGGTCCGGTCGGTCTCCTCGGCCAGTGGCTGCCCGTCGTCGGCGCGAGCATCAGCGACGCCCGCCACCTCGGCGACGCGCTCGACGCGGTGACCGTGGTCGCCGAGCTCGGCGCGGAGACCTACCCCGAGATCACCGGCACCGACTCGACCTTCTTCATCGGCGGCCAGGTGGACATCCCCACGCTGGAGCGGCTCATCGACAACGCGGCCCGAGCCCAGGCCGAGCTCTCCGTTGCGCGTACGGCGCTGGGCGAGATCGAGGCAACCGGCCCCGGTGCCGCACGGATCGGCACGGCCCGCGACGAGGCCCTCGCCCAGGTCGTCCCGATCCACGACGGGCTCACCAGCTCGATGCCCCTGATCGAGCAGCTGCCCGACATCCTCGGCGCCGACGGCGAGCGCAAGTATCTCGTCGCGATCCTCAACCCCGCCGAGCTGCGCTACTCCGGCGGCACCGCGCTGACGCTCACGCCGATCACCGTGCAAGACGGCACCATCGAGTTCGGCGAGGCCGAGGACACCGAGACCAGCCCGGCGCTGCTGCAACCGCGCTACTGGAAGAAAGTGAAGGGCAACCCCTTCCACCAGAGGCAGACGCGCGTGGTCAACGCGACCTTCGCCCCCTCGTGGCCCGTCTCGGGCGAGGAGACGCTCAACGCCTGGCGGAGCGTGCGTGGGCGCAACATGTCGGGCCTGATCGCCATCGACGTCGTGACCCTGTCACGACTGGCCCAGATCACCGGGCCCATGGACGTCCCCGGCTACGGCACGGTCGACGGGAACAACCTCGTCGAGACGCTGGTCGGCAGCTACGACAAGTACACCGACGCCAAGCAGCGCAAGGCCGCCAACCGCGCCCTGGTCCCGCTCTTCGTGGAGCGACTGCTCGAGTCGGGCGGGCTCCCCGACAAGGCCCGGGTGCTGGCCGAAGCGGCGCAGGGGCGCCACTTCGCCGCCTACTTCCGTGACGAGGACTCGCAGGAGGCCATGCAGGGGCTCTCGATCGCCGGCGACCTGTCCGACACCGACCACGACTACCTCGGTGTCTTCACCCAGAACGTCGTGCCCAGCAAGAGCGACTACTGGCAGTCGCGACAGGTCCGCACCGACGTCCGCCTGCGCCCCGACGGGAGTGCGCGGGTCGAGCTCGAGGTCGAGATCCACAACGACAGCCCACCGTTCGCGGGGGTCGGCACGGACAACCACCTCGGCTACGACACGCGCTGGGCCACCCATTCGGTCGGCAACTTCCTGCCGCGTGGCGCCGAGGTCGACACCGTGTCGGTGGATGGCGCGCCGACCGACTTCACCATCGGCGACTACTTCGGGCGCCCGTTCGTGCGGCAGACGATCGAGTTCGCACCGCAGGCGCGGCACGTCCTGCGCCTGGAGTACGACGTCCCGGGCGCGGCCGTGGTGGTGGGCGAACGGTTGTCCTACCGCCTCGACCTCGATCCGCAGGGCATGGTCCGACCCGAGGGTGTGAGCACCACCGTCCGCTTCCCGCAGGGCTTCACGATCGACGAGCTCCCGGAGGGCTGGGTGGCCGCCGGTGACCGGGCCGCGACGTGGTCCGTCGACGCGCTCGACGAGTCCCCGCACCTCGTCCTCAGTGCCACCGGAGCCACGAACACCCCCTAGGATCGCGGCCATGGAACGACTCCTCGTGACCGGCGGCGCCGGCTTCATCGGCTCCAACTTCGTCCACTACCTGATGCGCGAGACCGACGTCCGCGTGACGGTGCTGGACAAGATGACCTACGCAGCCAGCAAGGAAGCCCTCGACGGCCTCCCCGAGGAACGGGTGTCCCTCGTCGTCGGCGACATCGCCGAGGCCGACGTCGTCGACCCGCTCGTGGCCGAGCACGACGCCGTCATCCACTACGCAGCCGAGTCGCACAACGACAACTCGCTCAACGACCCGTCGCCGTTCATCAAGACCAACATCCTCGGCACGTTCACCATCCTCGAGGCCGTGCGCAAGCACGAGAAGCGCCTCCACCACGTCTCCACCGATGAGGTGTACGGCGACCTGGAGCTCGACGACCCGAAGCGGTTCACCGAGGACACCCCCTACAACCCGAGCTCGCCCTACTCCGCCTCGAAGGCCGGCTCCGACCACCTCGTGCGTGCCTGGGTCCGCTCGTTCGGCGTCCAGGCGACCGTGTCGAACTGCTCGAACAACTACGGCCCCTGGCAGCACATCGAGAAGTTCATCCCGCGCCAGATCACCAACGTGATCGACGGGATCCGCCCCAAGCTCTACGGCTCGGGCGAGAACGTCCGCGACTGGATCCACGCCGACGACCACTCCTCGGCCGTCTGGACGATCCTGAACAAGGGCGCGATCGGCGAGACCTACCTGATCGGCGCCGACGGCGAGAAGAACAACCTCGAGGTCGTGCAGCTGATCCTCAAGCTGATGGGCCAGCCGGAGGACGCCTTCGACCACGTCAACGACCGCGCCGGCCACGACATGCGCTACGCCATCGAGTCGGGCAAGCTGCGCCAGGAGCTCGGCTGGTCGCCGCAGTTCCAGGACTTCGAGTCCGGCCTGGCCAACACGATCGAGTGGTACCAGAACCACCAGGACTGGTGGCGGCCCGTGAAGGAAGCGGTCGAAGCGGCCTACGCCCAGAAGGGCCAATGAGTTGAGCACCGCGATGTCCCTGCCGTCCCTCGAGACCACCCCCATCCCGGGCCTGGTCGTGGTCCGGCTGGATCGTCGCGACGACTCCCGCGGGTTCTTCAAGGAGAACTGGCAGCGCGAGAAGATGGTCGCGATCGGGCTTCCCGACTTCGGCCCGGTGCAGAACAACGTCTCCTTCAACTCCGACCGTGGCGTCACGCGCGGCATCCACACCGAGCCGTGGGACAAGTTCGTCTCGCTCGCGACCGGCCGGATCTTCGGCGCCTGGGTCGACATGCGCGAGGGCCCCTCGTTCGGCACGACGTTCTCCCTGGAGATGGACACCGCCGTGGCGGTCTTCGTCCCGCGCGGAGTCGGCAACAGCTACCAGGTGCTCGAGGACGCGACGGCCTACACCTATCTCGTCAACGAGCACTGGCGGGCCGGGGTCGCCTACCCCGCGCTGGCCCTCGATGACCCCTCGGTGGCCATCCCGTGGCCGATCCCGCTCTCCGAGGCGATCATCTCGGACAAGGACCAGCACAACCCGACGCTCGACCCGACCACCGCGATCGCCCCGAAGAAGACGCTGATCATCGGCGCTCTCGGCCAGCTCGGCCGCGCCCTGCAGGTCGACTTCCCGGGCTCCGACCTCGTCGACCTCGTGGCGGGCGACGGCGTCAGCGCCCTCGACCTGACCGACGCTGCTGCGGTCGCCGCCTGGCCCTGGCACGAATACTCCGCAGTCCTCAATGCCGCCGCCTACACCGCCGTCGACGTCGCTGAGACCGCGGAGGGTCGCCGTACGTCCTGGGCCGCCAACGCGACTGCTCCGGCCACCCTGGCCGGACTCGCCGCGACGCACGGCTTCACGCTCGTGCACTACTCCTCGGAGTACGTCTTCGACGGCACCGCGGTCGAGCACACCGAGGACGAGCCGGTCTCCCCGCTCGGCGTCTACGCCCAGTCGAAGGCCGCCGGCGACATCGCGGTCGGGCTCGCGCCGCGGCACTACCTCATGCGCACCTCGTGGGTGATCGGCGAGGGCAAGAACTTCGTGCGCACCATGGCGACGCTGGCCGCCAACGGCGTCTCGCCGTCCGTGGTCTCCGACCAGGTCGGTCGCCTCACCTTCGCCGACGAGCTGTCACGCGCGACGAGGCACCTGTTCTCCGCAGGGGCCGCGTTCGGCACCTACAACATCTCCAACGCCGGCGACCCGATGTCCTGGGCCACCATCGCCCGCGAGGTCTTCACGCGCTGCGGACGCTCCGGTGATGACGTCTCGGAGACGACGACCGCGGAGTACGCCGCGGGCGTGCTCGAGAAGGGTGGCCCGTTCGCCCCGAGGCCCCTGCAGTCAGCGATGTCGCTCGACAAGATCCGCGCCACCGGGTTCGAGCCCGAGGACGCCCTCGCCGCCCTCGACCGCTACCTCGCCTGACCCTGCCCTCAGCTGGAGGCTGCGTCCGAGCGGCCGTAGTCGTCCTCGAGCCGGCAGATGTCGTCCTCGCCGGTGTAGCCGCCGCGCTGGACCTCGATGATCACGAGCTCCTCGTTGTGCATGTTGGTGATCCGGTGCGCCGCACCCTGACTGACGTCGATGGAGTGGCCGGGGCCGATGACATGCGTCTCGCCGTCCACCACGCAGGTGGCCATCCCGAAGATCACCACCCAGTGCTCGGAACGGTGCTCGTGGGTCTGGTACGACAACCGCTGCCCGGGCCTCACGTGGATGCGCTTCACCTTGTAGCCGACGCCTTCGTCGATCACGTGCCACGAGCCCCACGGCCGGTCTTCGGAGTCCATCGCCATACCAAAAATCCCCGTCTCATCGCTGACTGCCGCGCACACCCTAACCACCCGACGCGCACGTAGGGTGGCGATGTGACTGTTTTCGCCCTGGAGGGCTATGCCTACCTCGTGGTGCTCCTGGTGATGCTGGCCATCAAGGGCTTCGCCTTCATCAACTCGGTTCTCTATCCGACGCAGGCCTACCCCGCGGCCAGCCGCGGCACCAAGGCCGCCTGGACCATCGGGCTCGGTCTCGGCCTCGCCGCGCAGATCCTGATCGCGACGCCGCTCAACCTCATCAACCTGGCCTTCACGATCGCGGCATTCGTCTACCTCGCGGACATCCGACCGGCCCTGGCCGAGGTCACGCCCCGCCGCTGACCCGCACGCACCGAAGCCCCCGGCGTCATGCCGAGGGCTTCGGATCTAGCTGGTGAGTCAGAACAGCGTCAGCTGTTCGTCGTCTTCTCTTCAGTCGCCCAGCTTCTCGGCGGCGTCAGCAACAGCCTTGACCGCGCTGGTGGCGGTCTTCTCGGCGGCGGTGACGGTGGCCTTGGCGCTGCTCTGGGCGGTGGCCGTCTTCTTGGCCGCAGCCTTGCGGACCGGCGCCTTGGTGGCGGTGGCCTTCTTGGCGGCCGTCTTCGCAGCGGTGTTGGTCTTCTTGGTGGCGGTGACCTCGGCGTCGACGGCCTTCTTGGCCTGCGTCGTGGTGGTCTTGGCCTTGGAGACCGTGGTCTTGGCGGACTTCACGGTCGCCTTGGTGGACTCCTGGCGACGGATGCGGCCGACGAGCGACTCCCCGCGCTTGACCAGGTCGGTGTAGGCGTCGTTGGCGACGGTGACGTTGTCGTCGACGAGGGTCTGCACCTTGGCGGGGTAGGCCTTGGCCTCGGTCTGCAGCTCGGCAACGCGGACCTCGATCGCCTTGCGGCGGGCCTTGGCGTCGGTGGTGAGCGCGTCGACGCGGGCGTTGACGACGGTCACGGCCTGCTTGCGCAGCGCCGTCGGGTTGGCGAGGTTCTTCTGCGCGTCGGCGACGCGAGCGGTGACGTCCTTCTGGACGCCCGCGAGGCGGGTCTGGGTCTCCGAGACGAAGTCGCGGACGACCTCGACGGCCAGGTCGGTGACGCCAACGGTCGCGAGGAGCGGCTTGGTGGCTTCGGTCTTGAGGTCGAACTTGGTCTTCGCCATGTCATTTCTCCATCTGGTGGGGTGATTCGGGTTCCGGCCCCGCGTTGGAGGCGAGGAAGGACGAGTAGACGTCCAGCAAGGACTGCTTCTGACGCTCGGAGAGACCGACATCCGCGAGGATGGCGAGCTCGACCGAGCTGACGGCATGCGCAACGGGGCTGACGATCCCGGCCCGGACGTAGAGCTGTTCGGCCGAGATGCGCAGCGCCTTGGCGATCTGCTGGAGAACTTCTGCCGAGGGCCGGCGCAGACCACGTTCGATCTGGCTCAGGTAGGGGTTGCTGACGCCGACCTGCTCGCTGAGCTGCCGCAGGGACAGCCGCGACGCGAGTCGCTGCTCCCTGAGGAAGTCCCCGAGTGACTCGACGACGGTCTTCCCGTCCTTGCCCTTTGCCATGACTCCAGTGTGCTAACACTTGTTAGCAAAATGCAAACTGAGTTAGCGTGATTCCGCCCACACGAGGTCAGAACGAGGCGCGGATCTCCCCGACCGGCTTCCCGCCACCGAGCAGGGTCAGCTCTCCGGTCCTGCGTACGGCGACCGCGTCGACGCCCTCCAGGTCGAGCACGCCCGACCGCTCGAGCGCGGCGGCCATCAGCACCGGACGCACCCGCGGCGCCCCGTCGTCGGTCTTCAAAGAGAACGCCCGACCGTCGGCCAGCGCCACCGCGTAGCAGGACTCCGCACCCGCCTTGCCGATCGAGCCGGGGATCGCCGTGAGCAGCGCGAGCTCGTCGCGGGTGGTCCCGGAGACGTACGCCGGATGGCTGCGGATCGCCGCCGCGATCTCGGCCTCCGGGCCGGACGTCGCGATCGCCAGCGCCCGGAAGGCGCGGGCCAGGCCGATCAGTGACGTGGACAGCAGTGGTGCACCGCAGCCGTCGACGGCCACGACCTCGACCGGCTCGCCCGTGAGGTCGGCGAACGTGTCGGCGATCGCGACCTGCAGCGGGTGCTGGGCGTCGAGGTAGTCGTGGGTCAACCAGCCGTTGAGCACGCAGGTCGCGAGCATGGCCGCGTGCTTGCCCGAGCAGTTCATCTGGATCGAGTTCTTCGCGCCGCCGTCGCGGATCACGCCCTCGCGGGCCGCGTCGTCGAGCGGGTAGTCGGGCGGGGTCTGCAGGGAGTCCTCCGACAGGCCTGCGCCGGCCAGGATGCGGCGTACCCCGTCGAGGTGGAAGGGCTCGCCGGAGTGCGAGGCACAGGCGAGAGCGAGCAGCTCCGGCTCGAGCTCCAGACCGGCGCGCACCATCGCGAGCGCCTGGATCGGCTTGTTGCAGGAGCGCGGGAGGACCTGCTCGTCGACCATGCCGACGGACCACTCGACCTCACCGGTCGCGTCGAGCGCCACCACTGATCCGTAGTGGTGCCCCTCCACGAAGCCCGAACGGACGATCTCGGCCACGACGACTGGTCTCGACATGCCTGCAGGCTAGTGCGCCCCGACTGGCAGGATTGCACCCGTGTCCTCACCCCAGCCCAACCCGCAGCACTGCCCTGCGCCCCGCGAGCTCGACGACCTGGAGCTGCTCACCACCGGCGCCCTGCTGCCGCTGACCGGTTTCAACGAGCCCGGCAGCGTCGTGACGATCGACCTCCCCGACGCCCTCGCCGACCAGGCCGAGGTCGAGCTGGTCGATCCCGAAGGCCTCCCCCTGGCGCTGCTCGCCCCCAGGAGCGGCGCGGTCACCGGCCTCACCCACGCGCAGTTCGGCCCCTTCCGCCGGCTCCACCTCACCCCGCAGCAGTCCCGTGAGCGCCATGCCGGCCGCACGCTCGTCCCGGTCACGGACGCCCTGACCGAGGCCGATCTCGATGCCGTACGCAGCCTCGGACCCGTGCTCCTCGTCGCGCTCGCGGGCCACGGCACCCCCGCCCTCTCGCCGGTCGCACTGGTCCGGGCCACCCTGGCGGCGGCCGACCTGCTGCCGGACGCGGAGGTCGTCGTGGTGCCGCTGGCCGCGCACGGCGACGCGGACGCCGATCACGCGCTCGGCCTGCAGGTGCTGGCCAACTACGCCGGCAACGACCCGATCCACGCACTGCCCGACACCGGCGGGCCCTACCCACCCGCCATTGCCGCGATCGTCGACCGCGACGAGCCCGCCCCCGACGTACAGGGCCTGGTCCTCTTCTTCACCGGCCTGTCCGGCAGCGGGAAGTCCACCCTCGCCCAAGCGCTGATGGATCGTGTGCTCGAGCAGGGCATCCGGAGCGTCACCAGCCTCGACGGCGATGTCGTACGCCGCAACCTGTCGGCCGGCCTCACGTTCTCCAAGGAGGACCGCGAGACGAACATCCGCCGCATCGGCTGGGTGGCCGCGGAGATCTCGCGGCACGGCGGCCTGGCCGTGTGCAGCCCGATCGCGCCGTTCGCCTCGACCCGGGCCGACGTCCGCGAGATGGTCGACGCGGCCGGCGGGGCGTTCTTCCTGATCCACGTCGCCACGCCGCTCGAGGAGTGCGAACGCCGGGACCGCAAGGGTCTCTATGCCAAGGCCCGCCGGGGCGAGATCCCGGAGTTCACCGGCATCTCGTCGCCGTACGAAGAGCCCGACGATGCCGCCGTGCGCGTCGACACCACCGGCCGGACCATCGAGGCCGCGCTCGACGACGTGATCGAGGCGCTCGCCCATTCCGGACACCTCGACCTCCGCGTCGCCTCGGAGGTCGAGGAAGGACGAAGTCCTGTCACGAATCCCGCGGGCCCCCTCAACGTCCTCTTCGTCTGCACCGCGAACATCTGCCGCTCGCCCTTCATGGAACAGGCGGCCCGGGCCCTGGCCGGTGACGCGGAGATCACCTTCGCGAGCACCGGCACCCACGGGCTGGACGCGCAGCCGATGAACAGGGAGATGTCGGTCAACCTGGCCGCGCCCGACGGCGCGTTCCGCAGCCAGCCGCTGACGCGCCAGCTCGTCGACTGGGCCGACCTGATCCTCACCGCGGAGAGCTCGCACCGGACGTTCGTGACGGAGGAGCACCCGCGGGCGCTGCGCAAGGTCTTCACGCTCGGTCAGTTCGCCCGGGTCGCGGAAGCCGCGCCCGAGCTGCGCGGGCGCGAGCTGATCGCCGCCGCGGGCGAACGCCGTACTCCGCCGCTGCCCGAGGACGACATCGACGACCCCTACCGGCGCGGGAAGGCGGCCGCCAAGGCAGCAGCGGGCAAGATGTCGACGATGCTGGCACTGGTCGTGCCGGCACTGGCCGAGGAGAAGTGATGGGCGACCTGATCACCCTGACCGCCCTGTCGATCCTGGCAGCGGGATTCTTCGTCGGCATCGTCGTCGGCCTCACCGGCATGGGCGGTGGTGCGCTGATGACGCCCGCCCTGATCTTCCTCGGCGTCGGCGAGGCCGCGACTGTGGTGACCGCTGATCTGACGGCTGCGGCGATCTACAAGACCGGCGGCGCGATCGTGCACAAGCGCGAGGGCTCGCCCAACATGCAGCTGGCCAAGTGGCTGATCCTCGGGTCCGTGCCCATGGCTCTGCTCGGCCCACACCTGATCAACTGGTTCGCAGATCCCGCCGACCTCGACGAGACCCTCAAGCTCTGCATCGGCTTCGCCCTCCTCTTCGCCGCGGCCACCTACGCCCTGCGCCTCTACATCAACCTCAAGCGCGTGCGCGGCGACGGCGAGCAGGCCGACCCCAACCCGACGATCCGCCCGATCCCCACGCTGCTGGTCGGCGCCCTCGGCGGACTGCTCGTCGGCATCACCAGCGTCGGCTCCGGCTCCGTGATCATGATCGCGCTGCTGATGCTCTACCCCGGCCTCAGTGCCGTGAAGCTGGTCGGTACCGATCTCGTCCAGGCCGTGCCGCTCGTGATGGCTGCCGCGGTCTCCAACATCGCCCTGCACGGGCTCGACTGGGGCGTGCTCATCCCGCTCGTGGTCGGCTCGGTCCCCGGCACCCTCCTCGGCGCCAAGATCGCACCGAAGGTGCCGCAGTCGATCATCCGCCGCGGCATCGTCGTCGTGCTGACGATGAGCGGGGTCGCCCTGCTCGACAAGGCCGGCTGGGCTCCCTTGGGTGCCGGCGAGGACGAGACCCACCCGATGCTGATCGCCGGCGTCGGCCTCTTCGTGGTGGTCGTGCTGCCCATCGTCTGGGGCTTCCTGCGCAAGGGCCAGGGCTTGCCGATGTTCGGCTCCCCCACCATCGCGCAGCTCGAGGATCCGAACTTCAAGCCCGGGCTCGTCGGGATGAAACGCACCGACGAGTAGGGCCACTCGTTCGGCACGGCAAGCCTTCGCTCCGGCGTGTCGATTTCGCCGTACGGCGTGTGCCGGCGTTGCACTTCGAGAGTGGCCCTGTGGAGAACCGTTCGCACACTCGACCGTGCGTCGCGACACTCGCTGCATGGACCCGGTCGCCGCGCTCACCCGCCTCGGCGGGATCGCGACGGCTGCCGAGCTCACTCTCCTGACCAGCCGCAAGCGACTGCGCCGCGCGGTGTCGGTCGGCCGAGTCGTGCACGTCTCGCGATCGCGCTATGCGCTCCCCTCGCGCGACGAGGCCCGAGCGGTCGCAGTGGCCGTCGACGGTCACCTGCGGCTGCTGTCAGCTGCGGAGCACTGGGGGTGGAAGGTGAAGTGGCCTGCCCAGTGGCCGCAGAAACTGGTCGCGACCCTGCCCGCCGAGCCGGTCGACGCGTCTTTGACGGTGGCTGTCGTGCCTCGCGCCGACCTGGACGGCTGGGCCACCTCGCGTGTGCGCACGGTTCTGGACTGCGCGGTTGAGCTGCCGTTCGACGAAGCCCTCGCCGTGGCCGACTCGGCGCTGCGCAGTGGCGAAGTGACGAGGGAGCAGCTCGATTCTGCGTTGCCGTTGGACGCTCCCGCTCGTGTGCGCCGAGTCGTCGCACACGCTTCGCCTCTCGCTGCGAACCCGTTCGAGTCGGCGCTCCGCGCGATCCTCATCGAGGCTGACATCGACGTGGTGCCTCAGTGGGCCACCACGATCGACGGCATCACCTACCACCCTGACCTGGCCGACCCGATCAACGGACTTGCCATGGAGGCCAACTCGTTCGCCCACCACGCCGCCAAGGCCGACCACGACGCCGACTGCGTGCGTTACAACGCCCTGGTGATCGGCGGCTGGACCGTGCTGCGGTTCACCTGGGAGCAGGTCATGTTCTCCCCGCGCGAGATCACGGCCACCGTCCTGGCCGCCCGCGCCCTGCCGCGCGCTGCGTGAGGGCCACTCGTTCGGCACGGCAAACCTTCGCTCCGGCGTGTCGGTCTCGCCGTACGGCGTGTTGCTGGCCATCGGCCCGGGAACTGGCCCTGCGGGTTACCTCAGATGCGGCTGGCAGCCCGACCGGCGGTGGAGCATCGTCGTCGGCATGGTGTTCCGGCGCCGTCTCCTGGCTGCGACCGTCGTGTGTGCGACTGTCGCTTCGGGCTGCTCCGGCGCCGAGAACACCGACCAGCAGCCGACCAGTGAGCCGACGAGCGACTCGACCGTCTCTCCGTTCCCCGCGACGACGAACCTCCCCGCGGGCGACCTGCCCGCCGCCCTGACGCTCAAGGACGTGCGGGGCCGGACCATCGCCGCCAGGCCGTTCGCCGACTTCGCGGTGGCGGCGGGCACCGGGATCTGGGTGAGCGGCGTGGCGCCGGGGATCGTCCGGTACGGCGACGACGGCTCCATCACCGCCAGTGCCGCGATCCGGGGCGACGTCACGCAGGCTCTCGAGCAGTCGGACGGCGAGGTCCTGGTACCGAGCCGCTTCCCCAACGCCCTCACGCGCATCGATGCCACCACGGGCCGCACCACCTCCCGGGTGCGGTTCGAGTCTGGCCCGGTCGTCGAAGGCGCCGTCGGCGCGATCGACGACGTCGCCTACGTGTTGCTCGATGAAGCCGATGTCGGAGGCGGAGCCCTCATCGCCGTGGTGCGCGCCGACCGCGCCACGACGCTGCCTGCCCCCGAGGGGGCGGTCGCCGTCCGCGCAGCCTTCGGCTCGCTGTGGGTGCCGACCAGGACGGACACGGTCGAGCGGTACGACCTCGCCACCGAGGAGTGGCTCGCCATCGCCGTCGGACCGGACCCACGATTCCTCGATGTCGGGTACGGCGCAGTCTGGGTCATGAACCAGGGCGACGGATCCGTCACGCGAATCGACGTCGAGACAGACGAGACGGAAGACATCCCGGTGACCGGTCAGCGCATCGGCGGCGGCGATCTCACCACCGGGGGCGGCGCGGTCTGGCTGCGTACCGACTCCCAGGTGGCCCGCATCGATCCGGAAACCCGCCGGGTGACGCACCTGCTCGACCTACCGCCCGGCAGCGGCAGCGTCGCGGCGACCGAGCGTGCACTGCTGGTCACCAACCATGATCATCTGGCGGTGCACCTGGTGCCTCTACCGCTGCCCCGCTGAGGGTCCTCAGCCCAGCCCGAGCAGCACCCGGCACTCGGCGGGCGTCATCGGCGTCCGCTGGGCCATCCGGCCCAGCTCGGCGGCACGGGACACGAGCTGTGCGTTGGAGTCGACGGGCACGCCGCGGCCGATGGTGAGCACGTCCTCCATGCCGACGCGCAGGTGCCCGCCCATGGAGAGCGAGGCCATGGCGACCGACAGCGTCGAGCGCCCGATGCCGGTGGCCGCCCAGGACGTCACCTCGGGGGGCAGCGCCGCGACGGAGGCGACCAGCGCGGGCGCCGTACCAGGCATGCCGCCCGGCACGCCCATGACGAAGTCGACGTGCGCCTTGCCGCCGGCGGGCAGGCCGAACTCGCGGAACAACCGTCCCAGCGCGTGCACCTGGCCCAGGTCGAAGAGCTCGAACTCGGGAGCGATCCCCCGCGAGAGCGCAAGCTGGTAGAGCTCCTTCACGAACGGCCACGGGTTGAGGAAGACGTCGTCGCCGAAGTTGGTCGTGCCCATGGTGAGACTGCAGCTGTCCGGCTCGGCGTCGAGCACCTTGAGTCGCTCCTCCAGCGGGTCGTGGACCGAGCCGCCCGTGGAGAGCTGCACGACGAGGGAGGACGACGAACGTACGGCGGCGACCCACTCCTTCAAGAGGGACAGCTCGAGCGTCGGCGCGTGGTCCCCGTCGCGGACGTGGATGTGGATCATGGCCGCACCGGCCGCCTCGCACTCGGCGGCCGTGCGGGCGAGCTCCTCGGGGGTGGTGGGGAGCTGCGGGCAGTCGGCCTTGGTGGTCTCGGCGCCGGTGGGCGCCACGGTGATGAGCAGTGGAGCGGACATGGACGGCATCCTTGCACCATGCGAGCGGTCGTCCAGCGGGTCCTGTCAGCCGGCGTCTCCGTGGATGGAGAAGTCGTCGCCGCGATCGCCGCGCCCGGTCTCCTCGTCTACCTCGGCGTCACCCATACCGACACGGATGCCGACGTCGCCTGGATGGCCCGCAAGATTCGCGACGTGCGCATCCTGCGCGACGAGAAGTCCGCCGGTGACGTCGACGCACCCGTGCTCGTCGTCAGCCAGTTCACGTTGTACGGCGACGCGCGCAAGGGCCGCAGGCCCACGTGGATCGCCGCCGCTCCGCGCGAGGTCAGCGAACCGGTGTACGCCGCCGTGTGCGCCGAGCTCGAACGCCTCGGCACCACCGTCCAGCGCGGCGTGTTCGGCGCCGACATGCAGGTGACGTCGACCAACGACGGGCCGATCACCCTGATTTTGGTGACCCCGACGCCTGACGAGGCCGCCGATCGAGCCTGAGGGGCACTCTCCTTGGTGAACGGGGAGGTGACGCATGCTTCTGGGTCTGAGCGGTGGAGCGGCGGCATTGCTGTGCGCAGCCCTGTTGACGCCCAGCCTCTCGAGCACGGCCAGCGACGCACCTTCGGGACCTGACGGGTCCCGCGTCCAGCTGGCCCGCCTCATTCCCCCCGACGACGCCGTCGCGCAGGGAGTGCCGTTCCCGCTGTCCGGCCGGGTCTCCACGGTGCGGGTCCGGCGCGCGGTCGAGCTGCAGCGAAAGGTCCGTCCCGGGGAGTGGCGCCCGGTCGGCACCACCACCACGGACCGGCGCGGCAGATTCACCTTCGAGTCCGTCCAGCTGTTCACGAGCTCCCGACTGCGGGGACGCCTGCCGGCGAACGCAGGTCTCCCCGAGTCGACGACCAGGTCCCTGTTCATTCGCGTGCGCGCCCAACGGGGAACACTCACGCGGATGCCGGCAGTGAGTCAGCAGGGACCGACGCCGCAGAGCCCACGCAACGACACCGTGGTGTCAGCGCGCTTCGATCCCGCGCTGCCCGGACGCCCGGTGCTGCTGGAACGGCGCGACGCGAGCGGCCAGTGGGTCCGCCACGCCACCCAGATCGAGGATGCGGCAGGTTTCGCGGTCTTCAACGTGCCCCCGGCCGCGACCTACCGAGCCACCGCCCAGTCCTACAACGGCGCTGGCCCGGTCAGGACCAACACGGCGAGCGCCGTGACACGCTCCGTCATCTTCGAGGACACCTTCGACGGGCCCACCCTGGACCCGAGGTGGCAGGACTTCATCCTGGGACGCGGGTTCCCGGGTAGCGGGCGCACCTGCGCACTCACACACCCCTCCGCGCACTCGGTGGGTGGTGGCGTCCTGCATCTCGGCATCGGATACGACCCGACGATGGCCGGCCAGGAATGCGTCTACACGACACCGGAGGGGAGCAAGTCCTCGCCGTACCTCTACCAGTCACAGCTGGCGACGTACCCCCGCTTCCGCTTCACCTACGGCCTCGCGGCCGCGCGCATCAAGTTCGCGCGCGCCCCTGGTCGACACTCGGCGTTCTGGCTCCAGGTGGGCGGAACGGTCGCGGGCGATCCGACCACCGGGACCGAGATCGACGCGGTGGAGTTCTTCGGGGACGACGGGAGCAAGTTCGACCGCATCGGTGCCTTCCTCCACTACTACGCCACGGACGGCTCCATCGTCACCCACGGCGGGCTCATGCCCGGCGCACCGAACCTCAAGCCCCCCGGCGACACCTGGTGGGACTCCTTCCACGTGTTCTCCGTGGCCTGGACGCCGACCGAGTACGTCTTCAGGGTCGACGGCCGCGAGTTCTATCGCGAGACCCGAGCCATCTCCAGGACCCCGCAATGGGTCACCCTCAGCGCCATCTCCTCGGACTACGAGCTCGAGAAGGTCACCCCGCAGAACATCGACGAGGAAACCGAGGTGGACTGGGTGCGCGTCTGGTCGTTGTAGGCATTGTCGACAGTCATACTCGACTCTCC